>JAPKCN010000005.1 GCA_028822945.1 Porticoccaceae bacterium
CCACCAACACTCTAAAAAACTGACGCCAGCGAAAACATGCCGTAAATAACTGTCAGCATTGGGTCCAACGCAAGTAGCGTCATGTAGGTCAGTGCTGCGGCACTCTGACTACAGCCGTGTGCTTGAAATTGTCATAATAAATAGTTAAAAAATGGCATCCACACGTCTGCCCGTCAGGCATCCCATTATTGGCTACATTGGTTTTTAACGTGGCCTACAAATTGGCATTCGCGTTATACATCAACATTAATTCTCCTCAGATCCGACTTAACAAGCGTGCCGTCGTGTCTATACCCCAGCAGCTGATCCGCCGACTAATTTAGTTAGACGCCAATCCCCGCAGGGCATTTGTATCAAACGATGACCTAAACATTTGCCACTCAAGCGGCGAACTCTAGTTAAATACCGCACCTGCATCCGGATTAAGTACCCCGGTAAACATAAATTTACTGAAATTTAACGCGTAATGGTCATTTACTGTAGCTATTGCGTAACTACGATAGTTAGGTTTTTTGGGCTTTAAATAACTTAGTTTTTAGGCTCTGCGCTTTTCATTACTGCGCAGCGCGTTGCGACCGGACTTGCTATGACCACGCTCTACCACAACCCTCGGTGCTCTAAGTCTAGACTTACTTTGGCACTTCTGCGCGACCGTGGTATAGAGCCGCAAATTATCTTGTATCTAGAGCAACAGCTCGACGCCACGCAATTACAAGATATCCTCGACAAACTCGACATGCGCCCGCGAGAATTGTTGCGGCGCTCTGACGAGGCCTATAAACGACTCGATTTAAAAGACCTCAATCTGTCTGACAAAAGGTTACTTCAGGCCATGCTAGACTACCCAAAATTAATTCAGCGCCCAATTGTGGTGCGCGGCAAACGAGCCGTAATTGGGCGACCCCCCGAAAATGTCCTCAATTTACTGTAGTGAGTCCGAATCAAAATCGACCCTAGGTAATGGCTACTAATGACTGACCCCTATGTGTTAATTCTCTACTACAGTCGTCATGGCCACGTTCGCCGACTGGCTGACCAACTTGCCATCGGCGTCGAATCGGCAGGCATGACTGCGCGGTTGCGCACCGTCGCACCGATATCGACTACCTGCGAGGCAGTTGCAGACGACATCCCAGAGAGCGGGCCACTGTATTGTCAGCAAAAGGATCTAGCTAACTGCGCCGGCCTGCTGCTCGGTAGTCCAACGCGCTTTGGCAACATGGCAGCACCTCTTAAATACTTTATCGATAGTACCTCGGAGTTGTGGCTAAACGGTGCCCTCATTGGCGTGCCTGCGGGCGTCTTTACCTCGACCTCGAGCCTGCATGGCGGACAGGAGTCAACACTGATATCGATGATGGTGCCACTCCTACATCAGGGTATGCTGTTGAGCGGTGTACCCTACTCAGAGACGGCACTAACCACTACCGACCGCGGCGGCAGTCCCTACGGTGCGACGCATGTCGAGAGCGACCAGTTGTCTGCCGATGAAGTTCAAATATGTCGAACACAGGGTAAAAACCTTGCTCGGCTGGCAAAAAAATTACTATCAGGCCTCGTATGACCGCAGAACGCGTTTTAGATGTTACTCGAAAGCTCACACATATGAGCTACTTTGGTCTCTTGGCAGTACTCATTGCTAATAGTATAGTGCAAGGCGCGCCCTGGATTTTTTATTTGTGGCCAATACCCCTGATGATTTTTATCCCGGGACTCCTGCGCGATAACACCCGCACACTCATCTGGCTATGTTTTGTGGTCCTACTGTATTTTTATATGGCGATCGATAACCTCGCTGGATCACGCGCTCATCTACTTGATCATGCAGAGTTGGTTTTAACCGTTATACTCTTTACATCGGCGATGATCTGGGCGCGCTGCAAACAAAAGCTGGGACTTTAACGTCACCCTTAAACAACTTAATAACAGAGAATATTATATGTTAATGCGCTTTTTTCGCTTTGTTGGTGGCATAGTCTCCGTGCTTCGCACTCTGGTCAGTGTGCTAGTTCTGGGTTTTGTTATCGCTCTAGTTACCAACAGTTTTTCGGATCAGTCACCCCCTATTGCCGACAGAGGTGCGCTTTTCTTGCAACCAGAAGGCGTATTGGTAGATCAATTAACTATGATCGATCCACTCGCTGAGGTACTTAATCAGGCTACCCAAAGTCAACCCGAAACGCTCGTCAGAGATATGGTGCGCGCTATTGACAGCGCCGCGGCCGACAACCGCATCAGCCACCTAGTATTGGGGCTGGACGAAATGGAGGGTGGTGGCATCAGTAAACTGGCAGAAATTGGCAGTGCCCTAGCACGTTTTAAAGCGACCGATAAGCCGATTATTGCGTTTGCCGACGACTATGGCCAGCAGCAGTATTTTCTCGCCGCCCATGCCGACGAAATCTTGCTCAACCCACTTGGTTCGGCCCAGCTGTTCGGTTTTGGTTCTTATGCGAACTATTTTAAAGGGGCCCTCGACAAGCTGAAGGTGACCATGCATGTATTTCGCGTTGGTACCCACAAAAGCGCTATCGAACCATTGATTGGGAATCAAATGTCAGATTTGGCACGTGAAGAGAGACAGCGACTGATCACATCCCTGTGGCACTACTACGGCGAACAGCTCGAGTCGCTGCGGAACCTACCGGCTGGCAGCATCGACGATTATGCCAATCGCCTCGATAGCAAATTACGCGCAGTAGGCGGCAATGCAGCAGAGCTTGCCGTGACCGCGGGGTTGGTAGATCGACTCGCATCGCGCACAGAAGTCGGTGATTATCTAAACGAGCTAGTCCCTGATAAGCTGGGCGAATTTGAGTACATCGGCCTGCATGGTTACCTCCAACACATCGACCGCGAGCAAAAGCCAAGTGAGCAACAAATGGCTAATAAGATTGCCGTAGTGGTCGCCAAGGGAGAAATTGTCGACGGTCGCCAACCGGATGGTGCGGTCGGCGGCGATAGCCTTGCGAATATGTTTGCCGGTGTTCGCAAAGACGACGCAGTGCGCGCTGTAGTGTTGCGTATCGACAGTCCAGGCGGCGGCGTGTTTGCCTCAGAGGTTATCCGCGACGCGATTGCAGCAACACGCAATGCTGATATCCCAGTGGTAGTGTCGATGGGTAGTGTCGCCGCATCGGGCGGCTATTGGATTGCCGCCGAGGCCGATAGAGTACTAGCGATGCCCACCACAATCACCGGTTCGATCGGCGTATTTGCAGTGATACCGACCATCGAACAGAGCCTAAACACCCTTGGGATCCACGCAGATGGTGTTGGCAGCACCTCGATGGCCGCGATTTATCAACTCGATCAACCGATGACCAAACAGGCCAGTGCGGTGCTGCAGATGGGCGTCGAAGATATCTACCGAAGATTTTTAAATATTGTCGTCGAGGGTCGGGAGTTACCACCGGAAGTGGTTGCCGAAATCGCCGAAGGTCGTGTTTGGACCGGCACCAAAGCCCTTGAATTAGGTCTGGTAGACCAATTAGGTGATTTGAAAGATGCCATTCGAGTGGCGGCCGAATTGGCCGAGCTCGACGTTTACAGCGTCGACTATCGCCAGCAGCCTATGACGTTTTACCAGCAACTTATGAGTGAGATGACCGTTGGGATTAGCCGTATCATGCGACGCGCAGCGGCCCCTAGTTGGTTGCCCAACTGGTTGACCCGCGCCGCTCAGCGGGCCCTACAACCGCTGGAGATACTCGATACCTTGAACGATCCACGCGGTATTTACCTCTACTGCACTGCGTGCCCACAATAATTGAGCGCCGGCTCTTTCCCTCTGAAGGCTCTTTTAATCGCTGGTGATACTCGCTAATCGAGCGGCCGCTATAGGCCGAGAGTGGCCTTAACCAGAGGCAAAGTGATGCGCCGCTGCGATTGCAGGGATGCGCGGTCAATAGCATTTAGCGCAGCCATCAATACGCGCGTACTGCGGGTTGTGCGATTGAGTATAAATAACGCTATTTCATTCGACAAATAAAGTCCTCGCCGATTCGCGCGATACTGCATCAGTCGCCGCAAGTCGGCGTCGCGGTAATCGGAAAAATGTAATGCAACGCCCGACTTCAACCGCGACAATAAATCGGGCAGTGGCACCTCAAGTGCATCTAATGGGCAGTGCGCGGCAAGTATTAACCGGGTGACACTGTCGTTGCAACGATTGAAGAAATGAAACAGTGGTTGCTGCCACGCGGGCTCCGTGGCAACCTCGTCGAAATCGTCTAAACATACCATAGTACTGGACTCGAGTCCCCGCAATACATCCTCTGGCGGATACTCGGACAGACCCTGTAAACTCAAATAAATTGCCTTGGGTTGCTGCTGACAGGCCGCCTGAAGCAGATGCGAAAGACCAGTGCCTAAAGCGCCAGAGAGGTAGACGTATGCCTGTGCTTGCTCGCGTAGGCAGTGGGCCGCCAGATATTGAGGCGTGCCAGTCGGCGCATAAAAATTATCGAAGGTCGCCTGATCATCGAGGGCAATTGCCAAACTTAGCTGACTCACTGCGCTGCCCAATTAAGGTATAACAAACCGCTATCAAACTCTTGTGTGGGCTGTGCCGCGCGCAGATAGCCGCTTCGCATGAGCGCCTGATAAAAAAGTTCGATACTGCCCTCAACCTCGACTGCCAGTGCTAATTTGTTGCCCTCGACGCTAATCAGCTGTAGATTTTTAACCAGCTCGAGTTGTTCTATTTGGCTTGTCAATGCGCGGTAGATGGTGTAATCGGAGACGCCATCTACCGCGACCTCAAATTGGTTGTGCATGGACTGAGGTACATAGGCGAAATAACCGGCAATTTCATCAGCGATGCGATCCAAACTCAACGGCACAAAACCTTCGACGCTAGCTGCTCGGGCATCGCCCAATTTGCGCTCACCAGACGCTTGATACAACCACGAGCCGCGCACATCACCCGACGACGTGGTATAAAATCGCAGCAGCAGCCAAACGTCGCTTTGATAGCGCTGTGACGCCTCGGCAATAGCATTCGCATCCATCTTCCATGCATCATTCTCGGTCAGGGTTATGCGATCTTCCAGATCATAGCTTGGAAAAATAAACGGGATGCCCCGCTGCTGTAATTTGTGGGCCACCAATTCGGCAATTTGGGGCGTCTGCTGCGGGTTGATAAATTGCCGCCCCAATTGTGGGTCGTCTGAAATCATCCATATCAGCATAAGGGGGCGATTAGATGGCAGCACGGGCAATTTCTGAGTGCGCACAAACTGGTCGAGTGCAGTGTGCGAAAAATTGACCTCGAGTCCAATATTAGCTCGCGATATGGATGCTGGGTCTCTGGCCAGTGCGGTGTAACCCACAGCAGCGACATAATCGTCGACCTGACTCATCAACCCGTCAACCTTGGGCGACCGCAATATCTGACTGTTACCGGTGAGTTTGATCAACACTTGCCGCAGGGCATCGCGCACACCCTGCTGTTGTGCCATTGATGTTTGATTGGCAACCTGTACCTGTCCCCGATAGAGGTCGTCGACCTGCTCAGCCAACAGGAAGGGGCTGAAAAACAGGCACAACATTACAAAATTGCCGATCTGCCGAGCTCTCAATGATCCATCTCCTAATTTATTTTTACCATTATACCAGTGGTTGATGAAAATTTGCCTTCAGCACACTAAAATACCATCTTTGATCTGGAATACCGTCGAATGAACAAGCCCAACCCTGAGCGCGCATCTCTAAGTTATAAAGACGCCGGCGTCGACATCGATGCTGGCAACCGCCTGATAGATAATATCGCCAGCGCTGCAAAGCGCACCCGACGCCCCGGCGTGCTATCTGGGCTTGGTGGCTTTGGCGCGCTGTTTGAATTGCCCAGCGGCTATAAACAACCGGTACTAGTGTCCGGAACCGATGGTGTCGGCACCAAACTGCGGCTGGCGCTGGACTATGGCATGCACGATCGCGTCGGTATCGACCTAGTCGCGATGTGCGCAAACGACCTTATTGTCTGCGGCGCCGAACCCCTATTCTTTTTGGATTACTATGCCACCGGCAAGCTCGACGTCGACACCGCCACTGCAGTGGTAGGGGGTATAGCCGATGGCTGCACACTCGCCGGATGCGCGCTCATTGGCGGCGAAACCGCCGAGATGCCCGGGATGTACGAAGGCGAGGACTACGACCTAGCCGGATTTTGCGTTGGAGTTGTCGAAAAGGCTGAGCTGATCGACGGTAGCGCCGTAGCGATCGGCGATAGCCTGATCGGTTTAACCTCGAGTGGACCGCATTCAAATGGCTATTCACTGATACGCAAGGTGCTCGAAATTAGCGCTACCGATCCGAGTGAGCTGCAACTTTCTGGGGAGCGCCTGATCGATCTATTGATGCGCCCAACAAAAATTTATGTCAAACCGTTGCTGCAATTAATCGCCCAACAACCGATACATGCTCTCGCCCATATCACCGGCGGCGGCTTACTGGAAAATATACCCAGAGTATTGCCGGTCGAGAGCAAAGCCGTCATCGACTGCGGCGCGTGGCAGCGCCCCGAGGTTTTCAACTGGTTGCAACAGACTGGCAATATTGATGAACACGAAATGCACCGCACCCTCAACTGCGGTATCGGCATGGTTATTTGTGTGCCCGCCAACGACACCCAACGAGCGCTCGAGAGGCTCCGAGCATCGGGCGAAGAGGCCCTACTATTGGGCACTGTGGCGCCCCGAGAGGACGCGAATGAGCAAGTTGAACTGCGCGGACTACCGCAGTGATTGAAGATCCACCGATAAAGACCCGTATCGTCGTATTGATCTCGGGTAGCGGCTCCAACCTGCAGGCGTTTATCGACGCCCGCGACGATCACCAACTCAATGCCGAGCTAGTAGCTGTGATTAGCAATCGGCCAGAGGCCGGCGGTCTCGCGAGGGCAGCTCATGCGGGGATCATATCCCGCGTTATCGATCACCGTGATTATCCTGAACGGATTGAATTCGATCGAGCGCTGGCAACTGCAGTGGCTGAATACGCCCCCGATCTGGTTATCTTAGCAGGCTTTATGCGTATTTTAAGCTCCGAATTTGTCGATCAATTCAGCGGTCGTATGCTCAACATTCACCCCTCGCTACTGCCAAAATACCCCGGTCTTAATACGCATCAAAGAGCCCTTGATGCCGGCGACACCGAGGCCGGCGCAACTGTTCACTTTGTGACCTCGAAGCTCGATGGTGGACCGCAGATCGTGAGCGGCGCAGTGGCCATTGCCAACGGCGACAATGCCGACGATGTTGCCGCCAAAGTACTCGACATAGAGCATTTGATCTATCCCATGGCGGCGCAGTGGTACTGTGAAACACGCTTGAGCATGCAAGATGGTGCTACACTCCTTGACGGTGAGGTACTGCCAACAACCGGACAAACCATCAAGCTGGCAGGTAAGACCGCCAAATAGCTCCAGAAGTCTCAAAAAGCAGCCATGGAGCGTATTAATCGAGGGACTAAAAATATGCGAATAGCGCCGGTCATTGCAGCTATCTGTCTGTTTACATCCAACACCAGCGAGTCGCAAATGCCAACTGCGAGTTCGTTATCTGCGCCGGTAGTGGCGCCGGCAATCGCTGAGATGACTGCTACCTATGCGGCAAATTACAATGGTATATCTATTACCGCAGTAAAAACGATCATCGCCAACGTCGACGGCGAGTACATAGACCGACTCGACGCTACTAGTTTATTCGGTAAAATCACGCAAGCGGCTCGCTACAAAATTTCTGCAAATGGCCAACTACTGCCCCTAGAATACAACGACCGGCGCTCGATGCTCGGCATCAAACGCAGCGAAGAACAGGTGTTTGACTGGGACCTGCTGCAACTTCAATATCGCAAGGGTAAACATAGTGCACAGCTGGCAATTGAACCCGGCACATTGGACATTCCGACCCATCAGCTTCAACTGCGACGCGACCTCGCCGCAGGTCGCAGCGAGTTTAAATACCCGGTCGTGGCGCGCGGTAAGCACCAACTATACCGCTATAGCTCGATAAGAAAAGAGCAACTGGAAACCCCAATTGGGAAGCTGGATACCATTGTCATGCAGCGTCAGCGCAATAATGGTGCTCGAAAAACTACGCTTTGGCTTGCTCCACGATGGGATTATTTGTTAGTTAAACTGGAACAAATTGAAAAAAAAGAACACTATACTATGGTGGTCGAAGACGCTGTGATAAATGGTCGTAAAGTCATTCCAAAGTCTGCCAGTATTGAGGTAACACCATGAAGTCCACCGACAAAAAGATCAACACTAGCACGATTATTGCCGCACTTGGCGTGGTCGTCGCAATGATAGTAGTCGCGGGCCTTGTCTACCGCGTGCAAATGGCCGAGGAGAGCGACCCAGAAGCGCTCGGATCGACCCCCGAAGTAGTAGAAATGGTGATCGAAAAGCTAGTAATCCCCGAGGCGGAAATACCTGCCCCACCGGTGGTTGCCGAGCCGCTAGAGACCCTGAAACCGGTTCCCGAGCCAATTGTTTTGCCCGGTTTGGACAACAGCGATGGTTTCATTCGAGAGGCTACGCAAGGGATATCATTGCACCCCCACTTTACGCGCTGGCTGACCACCGACGATCTTTTGCGGCGCTCGGCAAGTTACCTTGACGGGCTCTCTCGCGGCGTTGTGCTGTCTAAAATATTCCCGCTAAGTGGCCCGCAAGATGCGTTTGCGACCCACAAAGACAGTCGGACTATCTGGTTGAATGCCGGCAATTATGAGCGCTACAACGATACGATTGACGCTCTGCTGTCACTCGACACATCGGCTATAGCCGACATGTTTCATATGGCACGACCACTGCTCGAGGCCTCGTTTGCTGAAATGGGTTACAGCCCGAGGCAGATGGAGGGAATTATCCTGCAGGGTATTGATCGTGTACTTTCGACGCCAATTATTGTCGAGCCAATTGAGTTGACACACGAGTCGGTGTTTTACGAGTTCGCCGACCCCGATCTCGAGGGCCTGTTGCCACTACAAAAGCAAGTGCTGCGCACCGGCCCCGAAAACACACAAAAATTGCAACAACAGGCATTGGCGCTGAAAACCGCGCTACTAAACCCCTAATTCAAGTCCTCGGCAAAGTCACGCCGGTCTGACCCTGATACTTGCCTCCACGGTCAGCATATGATGTCTCACAGACCTCATCGGATTCAAAAAATAACATTTGCGCGACACCCTCGTTGGCATAAATCTTCGCGGGTAGGTTGGTAGTATTAGAAAACTCCAACGTAACATGGCCCTCCCACTCAGGTTCCAGAGGTGTCACATTAACGATGATGCCGCAGCGGGCATAGGTCGACTTGCCCAGACAGATCGTCAAGACCGACCGCGGTATACGAAAGTATTCAACGGTGCGCGCCAGGGCAAAAGAGTTAGGAGGTATCACGCAGCAGTCGCCCTCGATATCGACAAACGCATCGTTGTCGAAATGCTTGGGATCGACGGTCTTCGAATGTACGTTGGTAAATATTTTAAATTCAGCAGCACAGCGCACGTCATAACCATAGCTGGATACGCCGTAAGAAATCACTCTTTGTTCACCGGAGTACCTCACCTGTGCCGCCTCAAAGGGTTCGATCATCTGCTGTTGCTCGGCCATTCGTTTAATCCAGCGATCTGACTTAATACTCATTTAGGGGTCTCCATCGGTTATTATTTGGCTATTATGGTGTATTACTTCGACCTGGTGTGGCGAGGTTTTGACGCAGCCTGAGCAGAATCGCTCTCAAACAAAGAGTGTCGATCCTTACTCAAAGACAATATCCGGACCGCTACTTACCCCGTTCTTGGCAAGCGCGGCTATCACCGCCCTAGCTATATCGCGATAGGCGACTGCCGAAGAGCTCTCGGGAGCGGCTAGCACAATCGGTTGACCTCCGTCTCCACCGATCCGTACTTTGGCATCAAGAGGCAACTGGCCAAGAAGCTCTGTGATATAGGTTTGCGCCAGCATAGCGCCGCCACCGCTGCCGAAAATTGCCTCGTTGTGACCGCAGGCAGAACACTCGTGCATCGCCATGTTCTCGACAATACCCAATACTGGGATCTTCACCTTGGCAAACATCTCGATGCCCTTTTGCGCGTCTAGTAGGGCTATATCTTGGGGCGTTGTGACAATCACAGCGCCAGCCACTTCGGTCTGCTGGGCCAGCGTCAATTGAATATCGCCAGTACCAGGCGGTAAATCGACCAGTAGTACGTCAAGTTGACCCCAGTTGGTATGTTGCAGCATCTGCTGAAGAGCGCCTGCCGCCATCGGCCCGCGCCATGCCATAGCGGTATTAGCCGCCACCAGATAGGCCATCGACATGGTCTTGAGGCCCTGCACTAATACCGGCATAAGCCGCTTGCCATCGGCCGACTCCGGGCGCACGCCGTCAGCCACGCCGAGCATCATAGCGACACTCGGGCCATAGATGTCGGCGTCTAACAAACCCACATCTAAACCTTCAGCACGCATACCAAGCGCCAAATTGACCGCGACGGTGGACTTGCCAACGCCTCCTTTTCCAGAGGCCACGGCGATAATTTTTTTAACCTCAGCTACCACTGATTTCCTCGCTCTATAAACCATAAACACACGTCGTTATCGACGACTTACAACGGCGGCGAATAGCACATGAAAAGTTGCCATAAAATCGCTATAGTTGCCAGCACATTTGCCCGCCAAACAAAAAGAAACGAACGACATGCCAAAGACTCGACAAATTCTTGTTACCAGCGCCCTTCCCTATGCAAATGCGGCACTCCATCTTGGACATATATTGGA
The DNA here is from genome assembly GCA_028822945.1 of Porticoccaceae bacterium. GTDB lineage: Bacteria > Pseudomonadota > Gammaproteobacteria > Pseudomonadales > Porticoccaceae > TMED48. The sequence goes on from JAPKCN010000005.1 coordinate 10,793, forward strand.
GTATACGCAAACTGATATCTGGGTGCGCTTTCAAAAAATGCGTGGCCACGAATGTTACTACGTTTGCGGCGACGATGCTCACGGCACTGCAATTATGCTCAAGGCCGACGAACAGGGCATTACCGCAGAGGAGCATATCGCCAATATGCGGGCGATTCATGAGGCTGATTTTGCTGATTTTTTGATCGGTGTCGACCACTATGGTTCGACCCACTCCGAAGAGAACCGTGTTTTTTCAGAACTCATCTACCAGCGCTTAGTGGCCAACCAGCACATTGCTCAACGCACGATCGTGCAGTCTTTTGACCCACAGAAAAAAATCTTTCTTGCCGATCGCTATATTCGTGGCACCTGCCCTAAATGCAAAACTGCCGACCAGTATGGCGACAACTGCGAGGCCTGCGGCGCCACCTATCAAGCCACCGACCTGATCGATGCGGTATCTGCAATATCCGGTGCTACGCCGATTGAGAAAGAATCGCTGCACTACTTTTTTAAACTCCCCGAATTTAGCCAATTCTTGCAACATTGGACCCGCGATGGCCACCTTCAGGAAGAGGTCGCCAACAAGCTCGCCGAATGGTTAGACAGCGGTCTTCAGGAATGGGATATCAGTCGCGATGACCCTTATTTCGGTTTCCAAATTCCTGGTGCCCCAGGTAAGTATTTTTACGTCTGGCTGGACGCCCCAATAGGCTATATGGCGATTTTTAAATCTCTGTGCGACCAACGTGGGTTAGATTTTGAGCGCTTTTGGGCCTCCGATAGCAGCACCGAACTACATCACTTTATCGGCAAAGATATCGTCAACTTTCATGCGCTTTTTTGGCCTGCCATGCTGCACAGCGCCGGTTTTCGAACCCCCACGCAGATTTCGGTACATGGGTTTGTCACGGTCAATGGCAAAAAAATGTCTAAATCGCGCGGCACCTTTATCAATGCACGCTGTTACCTAGACCACCTCGACCCCGAGTATCTGCGATATTACTACGCCTCTAAACTATCTCGCTCAGTAGACGATATCGACCTCAATCTAGAGGATTTTGTGCAAAAAGTGAATAGCGATTTGGTCGGTAAAGTCGTCAATATCGCCAGCCGCTGTGCCAAATTTATCGCCCAAGGCAACGCCTCCGTACTATCGAAAAATATCGAAAATACAGAGCTCTGGGCGCAGGCCAGTGGCGCCCAACAACGGATTGCCGAGCACTACGAAAATCGCGATTTTAGTAAGGCAGTGCGCGAAATCATGGCGCAAGCTGACTCTGCCAACGAGTACATTGCCTCGCGCGAACCCTGGAAGCTTAACAAAGATCAAGCCCAGCGACAGCAAGTGCAAGATATATGTTCCTTGGGTATTAATCTGTTTCGCGTACTGGTGATCTATCTAAAGCCAATACTGCCGCAGATGGCCGCCGCCAGCGAGTATTTTTTAAACGACCAACTGGACTGGGCTAGCGCCGCCACGCCGCTACTAGGACATCGTATTGAGAGCTTTAAACCACTTTTGAAGCGGGTTGAAAACGAGCACGTTGAAGCCATGCTGGAGGCCAGTGCAGAACAGGCCGCCGCGCTACAAAATGCCACTCTGGCCAAGGCTAGCTCGAGCGAACCGCTGGCGCCGCAAATCGAATTCGACGACTTTATGAAGGTCGATCTCAGAGTGGCAAAAATTATTCGCGCCGAAGCGGTCGAAGGTGCCGATAAACTGCTGCAATTGACGCTCGATTTGGGCGATAGCACCCGGCAGGTTTTCTCGGGGATTAAGTCGGCCTATAAACCGCAGGATCTCGAGGGCCGCTTGACCCTGATGGTCGCTAATTTAGCCCCGCGGAAAATGCGCTTTGGCGTCTCCGAGGGGATGGTGCTAGCGGCCGGTTCGTCAGAGGGCATCTACCTATTGGAACCCGACAGCGGCGCTCAACCAGGGCAGCGTGTCACCTAGCGCCACGAGCCGCAAGCAGGGCAGTTAAACAGGCTCGGGCAATTGCCCGAGACACGAACTACAGTGCCGACTCTGAGCAGATTATGAGCGAATTTAGCAGCGTCCTGATGGGTGCGATATTGATCAACAATGTTATGTTGCTGCAGCTGCTTGGCGTCTCTGCATTTTTAAAAATTGCCCGAACTCCGTCTGCCTCAATAGGTATGGCTATCGCCACCACCATTGCCGTGACACTGACCTCCATGGTCAATCACATCATCGATCACTGGGTTCTAATACCGCTGCAACTGAGCTACTTGCGCACCCTAACATTTGTGTTAGTGATTAGCACATTGGCTCAATCTGCTACGCTGTTTGTCGAGGCGCGGCGGCCGCCTCTATACCTTGCACTCACTGGCCTGATGCCGTTCCTCGCCAGCAATACACTTATCCTTGCCGTGGCGCTACAGAATAGCGCAGCCGATCTAAGCTTTATTCACTCGACCCTCGCAGGATTGGCTGCAGGCTTAGGTTATGCGCTGGTATTGGTGCTATTTGCCGCAGTCTGCGAGAGGCTGGTTGCTGCCGACGTACCGCGACCATTTCAAGGCGCTGCCATCACATTGATCAGCGCCGGCTTAATGTCGATGGCCTTTATGGGCCTGAGCGGCATCGTTTAGTATGGACGCCGCGCTGAGCGCCAACGCCTACCTGTCGACACTCGTTGCATCGCTTGGGTTGGCTCTGGTATTTGGCGGACTGGTTCGACTGGCGTCAATGCTCTTCCCGGTCGAACGCGATCGACGCATTTTGGAGATCGACGATCTTTTACCGCAAACTCAGTGCGGCCAATGTGGTCATCCCGGCTGCCGACCCTATGCCGAGGCGATTGCGGACGGGCAAGCAATAAATCGCTGCCCACCGGGGGGGCAGGCTACGATCGACGCGTTAGCCCTATTACTCAAGGTCACAGCCCCCAACCTCGATCCCGAACACGGATTGGAGAGCTCGCACATCAGAGTGGCGTTTATTCGCGAGGACGAGTGTATCGGCTGTACCAAATGTATCCTCGCGTGTCCTGTGGACGCTATCGTCGGCGCTGCAAAGCTCATGCACACAGTGATTGTTGACGAGTGCACCGGTTGCGATCTATGCGTCGAACCCTGCCCAGTAGACTGTATCGACATGGTGCCGTTAGCGCGGCCATCACACGATTGGCGCGGCCCGCCGGCCGCCCTTTTAGCGCAACTCATCGGCAGTGACCGAGATCCGGTACAGCGCCAACAGGAGGTGCTATGAACCGGGTCTGGGACACGCCCGGAGGTATCCATCCACCGGCCAATAAACGCCAGTCGCTCACGCTACCGATCGGCTATCCAAAACTTCCAGAACGATTGGTCGTGCCACTTATTCAACACATCGGCGAGCACTGTATCGCCTGCGTCACGATCGGTCAGCAGGTCCTCAAGGGTGAGCTAATCGGCGTGGTTGATGGCGCACTCGGCACGTCGGTGCACGCACCGAGTTCGGGTATAGTCAGCGCTATCGAGGCACGCCCCGTAGGACACCAGTCGGGATCGCTGGCGCCGTGTATCGAAATTCTAACCGACGGCTTGGAGCGTTGGGTAAGCCGCCCAAAGACTAGGGATTATCGCCAACTAGCCCCATCACAACTACTCGAGCGGATTGCTCAGTCAGGTATTTGTGGGCTCGGTGGCGCAGGTTTCCCAACCGCCACAAAACTCACTTTCAACGGCGCTGTGCCGATCTCTACAATCATCATCAATGCCACCGAGTGCGAGCCCTACGTCACCGCCGATGAATCGTTGATGCGTGAGCGTGCCGACGAGATCATCGCCGGTATCGGCATCATCGCGCTCCTCTATGACAACACGCCACGCCTGGTAATCGGTATTGAGGAGACCAAGCCCGAGGCGTGCGCTGCGCTGCTCGCTGCCAGCCATGCAAGCGCTATAGAGATTGTCCAAATCCCCAGCAAATACCCATCTGGCGGCGAGCGACAACTGATCTACACGCTGACCGGCAAAGAGGTACCCAGCGGCCGTATCCCGGCAAGTATTGGCATACTGTGCATTAACGTGGCAACTACTTATGCGATCAAACGCGCGATTATCGATGGCGAGCCTTTGATCTCGCGCGTTGTTACTGTGACCGGAAAGGCATGCGGGACCCAGCGCAATTATCAAACTCTGATCGGCACCCCGGTGCAGCATCTTTTAGACCACAGCGGCTTGGATGACAGTCGTCTCAGCAAACTCATTATGGGCGGCCCAATGATTGGCTTTGATCTACCCTATGCCTCGGTACCGGTGGTCAAAACGAGCTATTGCATTCTCGCGCCGGACGCCAGCGAATTAGCCCCTACCGCTCCCGAGCGCGCCTGCATCCGCTGCGGCTTTTGCGCCGAGGTCTGTCCTGTGTCGCTGCTACCACAGCAATTACTTTGGCATGCCAAAACCGCTGATCACCAGCGTCTAGAAGAACATAATCTGTTCGATTGTATCGAGTGCGGTGCCTGCGCATATGTCTGCCCAAGTCATATTCCACTGGTGCAATACTACCGCGCCAGTAAGGGTGAAATAGACGCCGCGCGCGCGGATAAAGCGAATGCCCGACAAGCGCGGCAGCGCTTCGAGTTTCATCAACTGCGTCTAGCGCGACTAGAGCGCGAAAAGAACCAGCGACGGAAGGCCCGCCGAGCTGCAGCAGGTTCGAATCCGAGTCCGAGTTCGCGTATAAAGGCGCCTAAAGCCAGCATTATGAGGCTTTCAAGCGCCGATATTATCGCCGCGGCGCAAGGTCGCACGACGGAGAAAAAGCCAACCGCAGAGCAGACACTGAACAAGTTGCGACGCAATGTCAGCACATTGCAGATGCGCCTGGAACACGCCGAACGGCGGCTCGCCGCAGCTGCGGGAGAAACTGCCGACAAACAAAATAGTCTAAGGGCGACCGCCGAAGACGCGCGCCAAAAACTTCATCGCGGCGAACAGCGCCTCACCGAGCAATACCACTGATGGTGCTGCAAGCGCCCAGCGCAGCCCACAGCGGTTATAGCACTGAGCGCATTATGCACCGCGTACTGCTGGCGACCATACCCGGAGCCCTAGCACTAACTTGGCATTTTGGCTGGGGAAGCTTGATCAATGTGCTTCTTTGCAGCCTTTGCGCACTCGCCTGCGAGGCGCTAGTATTACGTCTGCGCTGTCGTCCTGTGGGTTTTTACTTACGAGACTGCAGCGCATTAGTCACGGCAGTTTTTCTCGGTCTGGCACTGCCGCCTTTAGCACCTTGGTGGATTGTTGTCGTCGGCTGCGTGTTCTCGATTGTCATCGCCAAACAGCTTTATGGTGGCTTGGGTTACAACCCATGCAATCCAGCCATGGTTGGCTACGCGGCCCTACTGCTCTGCTTTCCTATGCAGATGAGTCGCTGGCTGGTGCCGCATTCACTGCTGCCCGAGGATATCCATCAACCGGGGCTCTGGGAGTCTCTAAACCTTGTCTTTGGTGCTGCGGACTGGATCGATGGCATGACCGGCGCGACGCCACTCGACGTGCTCAAACAGCAAACCGGTATGATGATCGAGCAGGTCTATGCCAGTCAGCCAGTCTTTCAACAGGCGGGTTGGGCCGGCGTTGGTTGGGAGTGGGTCAATCTGGGTTTTCTCGCCGGTGGACTCTGGCTTTTGCGGATGCGCGTCTTTAGTTGGCATGCGCCGCTTGCCATGCTTGCCACGCTATCGCTAACGGCACTTGTTTACTGGGATTCCGGTAGCTCCGAGAGTTTCGGCTCGCCGGTGTTTCATCTATTCAGCGGCGCTTCGATGATGGGCGCCTTTTTTATTCTCACCGACCCAGTGTCCTCGGCCACCAGCATTAAAGGGAAACTCGTCTACGGTGCGATGATCGGGGCCTTGGTGTTTGTTATTCGCAGCTGGGGTGAGTATCCAGATGCCATAGCATTTGCCGTACTGCTGGCTAATTTTGCCGCGCCAACGATCGATCGCTACAGTCTACCCCGCTCCTACGGACATGCACGCCGCGGGACTAAAACCTCCGGCGATGGCGACCAATGATGACTAAAACGACGACCAGCTCAGCGTTGGCATTAACTCTGGCGGCCGTTTTTGCGAGCCTACTGATCGCCAGCCTAGAGATGCTCACCCGAGAGCGCGCCAGCGCATCTAAAGCCGCCGCCGAACTGAGATATCTGGGCCAGGTATTAGATATGGACAATCAGCCCGCAGCCTTCACCTTCGTGAGTTTGCCAATCGACAACCGCTATTTAGAAGTACTCGGACTTGGCGAGGCTGCGCAGATGCATATCGCTCTGCGCAATGGCGAACCCTATGCTGCGATCGTACCAAGTGTCAGTAATACCGGTTACGGTGGGGCCATCAAATTACTGGTGGGAATAGATTTTTCGGCCCGTATCACCGCAGTACGGATCGTCTCGCATCGCGAAACAAAGGGTCTCGGTGATAAAATTGAAAGTCAACAGAGTGATTGGATAGACAGCTTTAAGCGCCGTTCACTCAACAATCCAAAACCGTCGGGTTGGGCGATCAAAGCCGACGGCGGCATTTATGACCAATTTACCGGTGCGACCATTACACCGCGCGCCGTGGTGCGTCAGGTCGCTGCAACGCTGGAGGTGTTCGCCGCTGCTCGACTCACTTGGCTAGCCGATAGCGCTCCCCGAGAGAGCTTGGACGTGGAGCCGTGAAAACTGACTCGAGCCGGCAACATATCTTCGATGGTTTGTGGCGCAATCACCCAGTGCTGGTGCAATTACTCGGACTCTCCCCGCTATTGGCAGTCACAACGACGCTTGCCAATGCACTCGGACTCGGGGTGGCCACCCTAGCCGTGCTCATCGGTTCGAGCATCACTAGCTCAATCTTGCGCCGGCATCTTAGCGAGACCTTGCAATTGCCAATCTTATCTCTGCTGATTGCCGCGTGGGTTACCGCTGCAGAACTGATCGTGCGCGCCTACGCCTATCCTCTTTCTCAAGAACTCGGCGTATTTCTGCCGTTGATCGCGTGCAACTGCATGCTGCTCGATCGCGCGCAAAATTTCGCGATACGCAATACGGTTTGTCGGGCGACCCTCGATGCCGTAATCGTTGGTAGTGGATTCTTGTCATTAATGCTGGTGGTCGGCGCGATTCGCGAATTATTCGGGCGCGGCACCCTGTTCGCTGATATGTATTTAATTTTTGGCGACATCGCTCTAAACTGGGTAAGGCGACCGTTTAATGGTGACTACCAGATGCTTATTGCCAGCATGCCTGCGGGAGGCTTTCTATTGATCGGATTTTTAATAGCTATAAAAAATCTAATCTATAATCGGCGACATCGCCCGATTGACGTGCCTAAACCTGGCGCTAAACGCGTGCGTACCACGGGAAAAATCATCTGACAACACCAGTTAATAGCGCGCTCCCCCCCCCAAAAAAACTCCGCGATGAACTTAACCACTGAGCTTTTTTTGGTTCAGGCGTAAATATCACCTGAACCTAGACGCAAAAATGTGGTGCGCTCCCCTAGCAGCGCGGCTATTATTCCCCTTCAGGCCCTAAAGCTAATACACTACACACAATAATAAGCTCTGCCATGAATCAACTGACCATAATACAACCCGACGATTGGCATCTGCATTTGCGCGATGAACGTGCGCTGGCGACCACTGTGCCGGCCGCAGCGCGATGCTTTGGACGCGGGATAGTGATGCCTAATTTAGTGCCGCCGGTAAAGAACGTTGCCGCGGCAACTGCCTACCGCGAGCGTATCCTCAAGCAGCGACCGCGGAACTCGACATGGCAGCCATTGATGGTATTGTACTTGACCGACAACACGTCGACCGACGATATTCGCGCAGCCCACGCCTGTACCTTTATCCATGGCTGTAAATACTACCCAGCTGGTGCAACCACCAACTCGGATTCTGGCGTCACCGATCTCGAGCGCCTCGACAGAGTCTTCGAAACTATGCAGGAAGTCGGCATGGTGCTGCAAATGCATGGTGAAGTCACCGACCCAGATATCGATATTTTCGACCGCGAAGCGGTCTTTATCGAGCGTCATCTAGTCCGTATACGGGAGAAATTCCCAGCTCTAAAAATTGTTCTCGAACACATTACCACCGAACAGGGCGCCAGTTTTGTGCGCCACAGCAGCGGTCCACTGGCAGCGTCTATTACCCCTCAGCATCTACTCTACAACCGAAATGATATGCTGGCTGGCGGTATTCGCCCGCATCTTTTTTGCCTACCGATCCTAAAACGAAATCGCCATCAAAATGCATTAATTGAGGTTGCAACCAGCGGTGACCACCGATTTTTTCTCGGCACGGACTCGGCGCCTCACCCGCGTCATGCCAAGGAGAGCGCCTGTGGCTGTGCTGGTTGCTACAGCCATCATGCGGCCATTGAGCTATATGCCGAAGTCTTCGATCGCGCCGCTGCACTGCACCACTTGGAGGCCTTCGCCAGCCGCCATGGTGCAGATTTCTATGGCCTAGCTTACAATCGGCAGACAATAACTCTCACCCGACGCCCATGGATGGTGCCCGAGCAGATTGATTTCGACGGATCTGAACTGATCCCACTCGCCGCCGGTCAATCGCTCAATTGGAGATTGCAAAACTGATGGAAAATTCACAAAAATCGCCTTTATCCCTGCTCTCAAAACGCTTTCGTGGTTTTCTGCCAGTGGTGGTGGACATCGAGAGCGGCGGCTTTAATTCGCGCACCGATGCACTACTTGAAGTCGCAGCTGTGTTACTCCAAATGGACGATAGCGGAACGCTCTCGATCAAGGATAGCATGAGTAAAAATATCGATCCGTTCCCCGGAGCAGTCGTCGAAAAGGCAGCACTTGAGTTTACCGGCATCGATCTTTATGACCCCGAGCGCATGGCCGAAGAAGAAGGCGAGGCACTTCGCGCAGTATTCCAACCGATCCGTCGAGAAATTTCACAAACGGGCTGCAGCCGCGCTGTGATGGTCGGACATAACGCCCACTTTGACCTCGGCTTTATGAACGCAGCGTCGCAACGCAACCAGATTAAACGCAACCCTTTTCATCCGTTTTCGTGCTTTGATACATCGACACTTGCCGGCCTCGCCTACGGCCAGACAGTGCTCGCCAAAGCCTGTCTGGCAGCTGAGATCGAATTTGACAACCGTGAGGCACATAGCGCACTTTATGATGCCTTAAAAACTGCCGAGCTGTTCTGCGGTATTGTCAATCGTTGGCGCGATCTTGGTGGTTGGACTGATATCGGTAGCGCCGCCGCCAACACCAACGACTAGCTGACCGCAATCCTCAGTGCAGCAATCCGAAGGCCGCACCCGAGCTTTTCAGCCTGGCGTGCAGATAGCATTAAATCACCGGCCTAAGTTAAATACTCCTTAAGCTATACACTCTCCAGTCACCATAAAGGTTATCATAGACTGCAGAAGTAAGCTGAAATTCAACCCCTCCGCGAAATCGCCGACCCGGCCCATTGCCAGATAAGGAACCCAACATGACCGACTCCTTTAAAGAGAGCTCACTGCGCTATCACACCCACCCAGTGCCGGGCAAACTTGAGATCAGACCGACAAAACCACTGGCTAATAAACGCGACTTATCGCTTGCCTACTCCCCAGGTGTGGCATTTGCCTGTGAGCTTATCCAAGAGGATCCAACAGCGGCAGCGAGCGTCACTGCGCGGGGTAATTTAGTGGCGGTGATCTCTAATGGAACGGCGGTGTTGGGACTCGGAAATATTGGGCCTTTAGCGTCTAAGCCAGTCATGGAGGGCAAGGCGGTACTCTTCAAAAAATTTGCCAACATCGACGTTTTCGACATTGAGATCGATGAGAGTGATGTCGACAAACTGGTCGATATTATCGCCTCACTGGAACCAACATTTGGCGGCATAAACCTAGAGGATATCAAGGCACCAGAGTGCTTTTTAGTCGAGCGGAAACTCCGCGAACGGATGAAAATACCAGTTTTCCATGACGATCAACACGGCACAGCCATTGTTGCCGCAGCTGCTATTTATAACGGACTGCGAATTGTCGATAAGCTCATTGAAAATGTTAAATTAGTAGTTTCGGGCGCCGGAGCTGCGAGCATTGCATGTGTCGACCTGTTGGTTGAAATGGGACTGCGCAAGGAAAATGTGCGCATGATCGATCGGAATGGTGTGATCTATGCTGGGCGCACAGCGGGTATGAATCCTTGGAAACTTAAATATGCTGTGGAAACCAGCGATCGCACGGTAGCCGATGCGATCGTCGGCGCCGATTTATTTATGGGCCTTTCAGGTCCCGGAGTTCTCAACGGTGAGTTGATCAAGAAGATGGGCGATCGGCCAATTATTCTTGCAATGTCAAATCCAATACCGGAGATTATGCCAGAGGAGGCGATGGCTGCGCGGCCAGACGCAATTATCGCTACCGGTCGCTCCGACTACCCGAATCAGGTCAACAATGTACTGTGCTTCCCGTTTATTTTTCGCGGCGCACTGGATTGTGGTGCATCGACCATAAACGAGGCTATGAAAATGGCCGCCGTGCGCGCCATCGCAGACTTAGCCACCAAGGAAACTAACGATGTTGTGGCCGCTGCTTACGCCGATGAACAGCTTAAATTTGGCCCCGATTATCTCATCCCCAAACCCTTTGACCCACGCCTGATCGAAGACGTTCCAATGGCCGTGGTCAAGGCCGCGATGGAATCTGGGGTAGCTACCCGACCGATTGCCGATCTCGAGGCCTACCGTCAGAGCCTACACGAATTCGTCAACCAGGCCGGATTGCTTATGCAACCGATTATTGAGATGGCAAAAAAATGCCCTGCGCGCATTGTCTATGCAGAGGGCGAAAATGATGACGTTTTGATGGCCGTACAAGCGGTAGTTGACGAAGCGATTGCGCATCCCGTGCTT
>JAPKCN010000006.1 GCA_028822945.1 Porticoccaceae bacterium
ATCAGTCTGCATGACTGTCGCATATTGCTCTGGTAACAGATTAATTGTGGCCATTGGCGACAACTTTTCTAGTGAGGTGATCGAGCTTTGCCTCCAGGGCCAGAGAAGATTCAGACTGCCGATTAAAAACCCACACATAGTCGCCATTAAGGCCGTTTGGTGACGATCCATTATCCAAGACAAAAAGCGACTAAAGAGTAATAAACCGACTATTCCGCCGACTGAAAACGCGCCTAGCACATCGAATTGTAAATTTGTCAGCGCGGCGATCATAGTTGGATACAACCCGAGAGTAACCACAATTAAGGTGCCTGATATACCCGGTAAAATCATTGCGCTGACGGCCACTGACCCAGCCAAAAATAAGCTTAAATAACTATTTTGCGACACTACAACCGGCATCTGCGCCAATGCCACAGCAACCTGTACACCAGCAACTAATAGAAACCAATGATGCCAGTGCCTAGGTCGATATCGACGCAGCAGAAAAATTGCCGAGGCAATAACGACGCCGCTGAAAAAGGACCAAAGTGATAGAGTGTGCGCGTCGAGAAGATAGTCGATGCCATTCGAGAAAAGTGCGACGCTGGTCAACATGCCAGCCAACAAAGTAACTAGCCAATTACCATTTATCAGCCTCCATGTCGCGGCTATCCCGTCTCGCTTGAGAGATTTAAGCGCGCTGCCGTCGATAGATTTAATGCTCTTCAGCAGTTCACTATAAATACCGGTAATGAGGGCTATGGTACCGCCCGAAATACCCGGCACTAAATCAGCCACACCCATCGCCATGCCTCTGACGAACAGGCCTATCGAGAAAGGCTTCATAGACTGCGTAGAAAAACTATCCAGCTAACGCGACAGCCCTCCCAAAAGCGGAACAAATTTGACCTTTTCAATAATCTCTTCATCAAATTCATAGGAGTCACCAACCCGCTTCAGCACCCGTAAATCCTGCTCGACACCGTTGCCTACAGGGATTACCAAGATACCATTCGGGGCCAATTGGCGCAGTAAATCATCCGGCACTTGCTGCGGTGCAGCGGTGGTAATAATACCATTGAACGGCGCCTGCTGCTGCCAACCAAAACTACCGTCGGAAAGCTCCGCAACGATCCCACGCAAGCCAAGCTTGCGAAACCGCGCTTTAGCTTTTTGCAAAAGTGGCTCAATCCGTTCCACCGTGTAAACTTGCTCGACTAGCTGCGCCAGTATAGTGGTCTGATAACCCGATCCAGTGCCGATTTCTAAAACTCGATCGAGCGGCCCATCAGCTAATAGTAGCTCAGTCATGCGCGCCACAATATAAGGTTGCGATAGAGTTTGCGAAAAGCCGATCGGCAATGCCGTATCCTCATACGCTCGGTGCGCAAGAGCCTCGTCTAAAAATAGGTGACGTGGCGTCATCCTAATTGTCTCGAGTACCGATTGGTTACCGATGCCCTGTTCCTGCAGACGCAAAATCAAACGCTCGCGGGTTCGCTGGGAAGTCATACCCACACCTGCTAAGTCGATTGAATTCACTACCCCTCCTAAATTTTTGAGTCCCGACAAGCCAACAATATAGACTCTGCTAAGAGCTTTGTGATGGCAACGAATATATCACAGCAGGGGCATTTGATGGCGAAATAATTCGCCCATTTCACGCAGTACCGCAGTTGCAAAACAACCTTTTGGCAGTCCAAATTGAACTCTAACCTGACCCTGCTCAAGCGGTTTGAAGTCAAAATCTCTTGGTACTAATATCAAATTGCGACGCTCCTGAGCAAGGCCTGCATGCTCAAGTGCGTGACGCCAGGGCCCCCAATCAGCTAGTACCTGGCTCTCAACTTCTGCAACCCGAGCGACTGCGGCGGATCGCCCACGACCCCAAAGCGGTCCAGTTTGGCCATTGGGAAACTGATCACCGGCTAAATGATTGGCGATATGTTTCGCCAAAACTAAGTTAAATAACCACGCCCGCGCAGCGGATAGATACATACCGGTGCCGTGACGATTGCCACGCAAGCGACCACTATCGATCAAGCGCTGAGCCTCAGACAAATTCCCGCCGCCATGGCCAAAGCGTTGTTCAGCAAAATAATTCGGTACTCCCCAGCGCCGAATAGCATTAAAGCGACGCTCGAGCGTCCCAATATCAGCGCTGACCTGCCGCAACAGAATAGTAAAAAAATTACCGCTATGCATGCCTCTGCGTAGTTTTTTATGGTGCCTCACCGCAGCCATAATAGTATAGTCGGAGTGTTCCAATTCACTCGTCGCTAGACCTTTACCAGGCAAATAAAGGCTAAACCACTGAGTCGTCACGGCAGCGCGGTCTTTGAGCCCACAAAGTCCGACGTCACGCCGATCTATGCCCGCCAAATCGGCCAAAATGCCGGCGACCCAGTGGCTATTTTGGTCGCTCTTTCTAATTTGTACGAGCAGGTGCTCGCCATCCCCAGAGGGTTCAAAACCGAGTATCTCATCGACCTCAAAGTCCGACGTAAAACCGCGAATCTGAGCACGCCCAAGAGGCTCAAAAACGCGCGGTAATCGATGAAAGTCAAACCCAAACTCGCTATCGCTCATATTTTTCTCTCAGATTGGAATACTTAAATCGGCTCGACTAGCACCACCGCATGACTGGCTATACCCTCGCTGCGGCCAACAAAACCGAGTCGTTCAGTGGTCGTTGCCTTAACATTAATCTGCCCTATAGAAGCATTCAAGTCGGTCGCTAGACAGCTGCGCATCGCCGCTAGATAGGGTGCCATTTTTGGACTCTGAGCAATAATAGTAATATCGGCATTGACCAGTCGATACCCGTGCGCTGTCAACATGGCCACGACCTCGATCAACAAATCGCGACTGTTGCTATTGAAATAAGCGACGTCGGTGTCGGGGAAATGACTGCCTATATCTCCTAGGCATAGAGCGCCCAGAAGGCTGTCCATTAATGCATGGATCACGACATCGCCGTCGGAGTGAGCCACTAGCGAGTGACTATAAGGGATAGCCACACCGCCCAGTAGTAATTCGCAACCGGGTCCAAAGGCGTGCACATCGTAACCGTGTCCTATACGCACTAAGCATTCTCCTGTTGAGTAAAGATCGCTGCAGCGACTGCCAAGTCCTCGCGACAGGTAATCTTTATATTGTCCTGACGTCCCTCGACAACCATCACCGGTCGGAGCACTCGTTCGAGGGCCTCCGCTTCGTCAGCCGGCACCACAGAGAGAGCCAAAATCGCCTCTAATGCCGCCGTCAACTCACCGTAGCGAAACATCTGCGGTGTCTGTGCAAGTCTGTAGTCAGCTCGATCTAAGGTATGCTCAATATTGCCGGCGGCGCTAACCCGCTTTAGTGAGTCTGCGATTGGCGCGGTAAGTATACCACCCACTGGATGATGCTCGACCGCACGCCTCAACTTGGCGATCGACTCTAGCGCAACACAGGGTCGCGCGATGTCGTGAACCAACACCCAATCCATCGCCTCGGCACAATCGGCAATCGCGCGCAGTCCATTGACTACCGAATCCGCTCGCGTCGCGCCACCCGACACTAGTTGTACGCGTGGGTCGTTAGTGACCGACAGCGTACCCCATGCAGACTGCTGTAAATCACAGGGAACGATTAGACGGACAATGCCAGGAACTTGAAGTAATCGATGCAGACACCTCTGCGCCACCGTCTCGCCACATAAATCGTAAAACTGCTTGGCTTTGTGCAGCGAAAAACGCCGGCCAATGCCGGCAGCCGGCACAACCATCCAGTACCGTGGCTCCAATATCGAGTCTGTCAAAGCGATTAAATTAGGGTTCATCACCCACCTCTTCGCTCGGCTCGTCGATGACTAAATAAAAGGTCTCTCCGCGCTTGATCATACCGAGATCTTCTCGGGCTTTCTCCTCGATGGATTCAAGACCATTTTTTAGACTCGCGACTTGTTTGGCTATGCGCGCATTACGCTCCTGCAAATCTTGATTTTCAGTATTTTTTGCATCTAACAATCCATCCAGTTCTGCCTTGTGCGCAAGACTTCCCTCACCGAACCATAATTGGATCTGCAGCCACAGTAGCAATAACACCAACAACGCCAGTAACCCCTTTAACATTGTCTAACTCCCAACCGGCACCGACACCGACACCGACACCGACACGCCACTCTAGGCAAAAGTCCCTCGCTAGTGGTTAAATTCTGCGCGCCCTCGATAGGGCGCCCGTTCGACGCCTAATTCTGCCTCGATGCGCAAAAGGCGATTATATTTTGCGACGCGATCCGATCGACACAGCGAGCCAGTTTTAATCTGCCCAGCCGACGTGCCGACGGCGAGATCGGCAATGGTGGTATCCTCAGTTTCGCCAGAGCGATGAGAAATTACCACGTTATAGCCTGCCTGTTTAGCCATAGTAATGGCGTCTAAAGTCTCGCTCAACGTGCCAATCTGGTTAAACTTAATCAAGATAGCGTTGGCCACACCCTCTTCGATACCGCGTTTGAGTATCTGCGTATTGGTAACAAACAAATCATCGCCCACCAACTGCACGCGTTCACCTAGTTTTTCTGTTTGATATTTCCAGCCAGACCAATCCGACTCGTCCTGGCCATCCTCGATCGATAGTATTGGATACTGATCGCATAATTCAGCCAGGAAATCACTAAAGCCAGCCGCACTGTAAACCCGACCCTCTCCGCTGAGATCGTACTGATCTTGCCGATAGAACTCTGACGCGGCGCAATCGAGCGCCAGAGTAACGTCACTGCCGAGACTATAACCTGTGGCCTCAATTGCTTCGGCGATTACTGCCAATGCAGCAGCATTGGACTCCAAATTGGGGGCAAAGCCACCCTCATCACCTACCGCTGTACTCAATCCGCGAGAAGCGAGCACTTTTTTCAATCCGTGAAAAATCTCTGCTCCAACCTGAAGCGCCTCGGCAAAGCTTTTAGCAGCTACCGGCTGCACCATGAACTCTTGGATATCGACATTGTTATCGGCGTGCTCGCCGCCATTTAAAATATTCATCATTGGCACCGGCATGCTATATTCGCCTGCGGTCCCGTTTAACTCGGCAATATGCGCGTATAGCGGTATACCTTTAGATACCGAAGCCGCTCGAGCGACCGCCAGAGAAACAGCTAAAATTGCATTGGCGCCAAAGACGGCCTTATTGTCAGTACCATCAGCCGCTATCATCGCGCCATCGATCGCGCGTTGATCACTGGCATCAAAACCCAGGAGAAGAGCTCTAATTGCGTTATTAATATTCGCCACAGCCAACAATACACCCTTACCCAAAT
The DNA here is from genome assembly GCA_028822945.1 of Porticoccaceae bacterium. Lineage (GTDB taxonomy): Bacteria > Pseudomonadota > Gammaproteobacteria > Pseudomonadales > Porticoccaceae > TMED48. The sequence continues at coordinate 5,285 of JAPKCN010000006.1, forward strand.
AACGACTATCATCGCCATCGCGAAGCTCCAGCGCCTCGCGCGAACCAGTCGACGCACCCGATGGAGCCATCGCTGAGCCGACCGCACCATCTGCCAGCAATACCTCTGCCTGTACCGTTGGATTACCCCTTGAATCGAGCACCTCAAAGGCACGAACATCTGCGATCTGGGTCATTCTGACTTTCTCCTGTTGGCGCTGTAACAAATTATTATGTGGAACCAATAACTAGTAGATATCTAATCTGGTAAAACTTTTGACAAGCCGGTCAATATCCAACACCTGCTTTAAAAACGCCTCCAACTGATTGAGCGGCAATGCACTTGGGCCGTCGCATTTGGCATTCTGCGGATCTGGATGAGCCTCGAGAAAGAGTCCGGCAATACCTACTGCAACACCGGCTCTCGCCAATTCGGCAACCTGCGCACGGCGACCTCCAGAAGCGACTCCTAGTGGATCTCGACACTGCAGCGCATGAGTTACATCAAAGATCAACGGCAATCCACCGCTGACATCCTTCATTGTCGAAAATCCTAGCATGTCTACGACTAAATTATCGTACCCAAGACAAGTTCCCCGCTCGCAAAGCATCAATTTGTGATTACCACACTGGCGAAATTTATCGATAATGTTTGCCATTTGACCAGGACTCAAAAACTGCGGCTTCTTGATATTGATCACGGCGCCAGATTCAGCCATAACGCGCACTAGGTCGGTTTGGCGGGCTAAAAATGCCGGCAACTGAATTACCTCGCAGATCTCAGCGACTCCCGCCACCTGCTCAACTTCGTGCACATCGGTAATCACTGGGCAGTCAAATGTTTGTTTAATCTCGGCTAGGATCTGCAGACCTAAATCTAGGCCCGGCCCTCGGTAGGAGTCCATCGACGATCGGTTAGCCTTGTCGAAGGACGCTTTAAACACGTAGGGAATACCCAGTTTAGCGGTCGCTGAAACATAGGCCTCTGCCACCCGCATCGCCATATCGCGAGATTCCAAAACATTCATCCCGCCAAATAGTACCAAAGGTCGTTGATTGCCCACGGTCAAATCGGCAATATCGATATCTACTGATGGTACTTCGCTCATTCTTGCGTGCGCGCAGAGTAAGCCATTGCCGCTGTCACAAAAGCCGTGAAGAGCGGATGTCCATCGCGCGGCGTCGAGGTAAATTCGGGGTGAAACTGACTAGCAAAAAACCACGGATGATCGGGTAATTCTATCGCCTCAACCAAGCTCTTGTCTGCAGATAATGCCCCAACTACCAGGCCCGCCTCACAGAGTTGTGGCAAATAGTTGTTGTTCACTTCATAGCGATGGCGATGGCGCTCTTTAATGGTTTCAGAACCATAGATTTCCCGTGCTTTGGAACCCGGGTTGAGATGGCAGAGTTGCGCCCCAAGTCGCATGGTACCGCCACGGTCGGATTCGCTATCGCGCTGCTCAACATTGCCATCTGAGTCCAGCCATTCGGCTATTAAACCGACTACGGCATGCTCGGTCCCGGGATCAAATTCGGAACTATTCGCGCCGCTCAAACCACATACATTACGCGCATATTCGATCACCGCGACCTGCATACCCAAACAGATACCAAGGTAAGGGATGCGGCTTTCTCGCGCAGTCTTAACGGCATATATTTTGCCCTCGGTGCCGCGCGTACCAAAACCACCAGGCACTAATATCGCATCGGCACCCTCGATTAAAGACGTATCTGCCTCTAAATTGTCGGAGTCCAAATAACGAATTTTAATTTTTATTTTATTTTGTATACCCGCGTGGATCAGCGCTTCGGTCAACGACTTGTAGGCGTCGAGCAACTCCATATATTTGCCGACCATAGCGATACAGATTTCACCCTCGGCATTTAGTTGATTGTCGACAACCGTGTCCCATTCATGAAGATCGGCAGCCGGCAAGTCAATGTTAAATCTGTCCAGTACATATTGGTCGAGTCCCCACTCGTGAAGCATGCGCGGCACTCGATAGATTGTCGGTGCATCCATCACCGGAATAACTGCACGCTCTTCAACATTAGTAAACAGCGAAATTTTACGTCGCTGCGACTCTTCAATCTCGACCTCTGAGCGACACAAAAGCACGTCTGGCTGCAGCCCTATGGAGCGCATTTCCTTAACCGAGTGCTGCGTAGGCTTAGTTTTGGTTTCGCCCGCAGATGCAATGTACGGCACCAAGGTCAAGTGCAACAGCAGCGCTCGCTGATGCCCCAACTCGCCCTTGAGCTGCCGCACAGCCTCTAAAAACGGCTGCGATTCAATATCACCAACGGTACCACCAATTTCAACTACTGCGATATCGGCATCGCCGGCACCAGCATAAACACGGCGCTTGATCTCGTCAGTAAGATGGGGGATCACCTGCACAGTACCTCCCAAATAGTCGCCACGACGCTCTTTGCGAAGAATCGTTTCGTAAATCTGGCCACTGGTGAAATTGTTATTCTGAGTCATCTTTGAGCGCAGAAAGCGCTCGTAATGCCCTAAGTCGAGGTCGGTTTCCGCGCCGTCCTCGGTGACATAAACTTCGCCGTGTTGATAGGGACTCATCGTCCCCGGATCGACGTTCAGGTAGGGATCTAACTTTAAAATCGTGACGTTCAACCCTCGCGCCTCGAGCAGAGCACCCAGCGACGCAGACGCGATTCCCTTACCCAAAGACGAAACCACACCGCCAGTTACAAAAATAAAACGCGCCATATAGAGCCCTAGTTAGCAACCAGTCAGACAGAAAAGTCACAGAAAGTTAGCGCGTCGCACCCGCTTGGAAGCGTCACTCCATCCCGATTAGAATAGAGTCATAGGCTAACAGAATTGTGCCCCTTTATCTACGCGGAGTTGGTACTCCAGCATATTTTTAAACCGCACTCTCCTCCCTTCGCTTGCCAGCCTTCACAAACCCACAGATCGCCCACAGCCACTATTTCACCAGCGACAAATAACAGCGGAACAGAAGCTCGCCACCAAGGTTCCAGTGCATATTCTTGCAATAATTTTTTAAGCCGCTGTGAATGTCCGCGACCGGCCGGCCGGCAGCGCTCGCCGCCGCGCCTAAAACCAATCTCTACGGTGCTTGATGCACTCAGCCGCAAACCATCAGAAGAATCCTCTGCACTTATCAAAACATGTCCTCCGGGCAGCGTTAGCGGCTGATTCAGCTGCCACTTTAGTACAACATTAGCCGCGTAATTAGGCTCGTCAACGACACTAACGACATACAGTCTATGTCGATATCGTCGGTATTGATAACTACCAGAAACCACGACCGGCAGTGCATCTATGCGAGCGTTAGCGAGCGTTTTTAACACCTCTGTAACAATTTTCAGACTCGGAGTTGGCAAGTTAAGCTCGGCTGGCATACAGCGCACAATATTGCGCTGTCGGGGAGGATCAAAACCGCTCAACTGGGAAATCCCAATCGACATCCCAGATCGCTCTTCGCGCTTATCGAGAGAATTTAAATCGCTGCGAAAAACTGACTGCGCCAAAGCCTCGGCCTCTCGACTGCGCGCTGCTGACGAGCTAATCCGCGGCGCATAATCGGGCCAGCGCTCGGCAAGCGCGGGCACTATGCGATGACGCAAAAAATTGCGATCAAGATCGACATCAGCATTGCTGTGATCGTCGACCCAAACCAATTTATGGCACTGTGCATAGGCTAGTAAGTCCCTTCGCATCACTCCCAAAAGCGGCCTTAAAAGCTCGCCAACGCCAAGCTTGCGCATCTTGGGCATTCCTGCCAACCCGCGGCTACCAGAGCCGCGCATCAAACGATACAGTACCGTTTCGACCTGATCATTGGCGTGATGACCGAGCAATAGTATGCCGCCATCAAGTATCTGTTGTCGAAAAATAGCATAGCGTTCGGAGCGCGCAGAAGCCTCGAGATTACCTTTCTGGCGACAGTCGACCCGATGTGCGCTAAAAGATACTGATAGAGCCGCGCAATTACGCCGCGCGTGCTCTTGCCAAGACTGCGCCGAATCGCACAGAGCATGATTAATATGCACAGCCATAATCCGCTGCGGGGTGAAATAACCGCACGCTAAATGCAGCAATACAGTCGAGTCCAGACCGCCGCTGTAACCTACTAATATTTGTCGGGAGCGGTTTAGACCCGAGCAGGCATGAGCGAAAATACTAGACACTGTCGTTAGCGACGCATCATTCATTCGGATGTTTGCCGCAGCCTTTGATAATATTCGCGCTGGAGCATCAGGGTACATGTCTCCGCTGCTTCATCGTAGCTTATAACTACTTCACCACGCTGCAGTTGTCGCTCTACCTGAGTCACCTTGGCATCTATCGAGCAGTCATCGATGCCGTACTCGGTGCCCTCGCGCAACACAAATTCCTCAATCACGGCGCGCAGCGTCTCTTTGTCAAGCCGCTCGAAGGGGACTAGAATCATCGCTCAGGCTTAAAAAAGCGCAGCGTCATTCGATCACTCTCGCCAATCTCTAAATAGCGCTGACGATCTGTGGCTCCGAGTGCTAGCGTCGGCGGTAAACTCCATACCCCACGCGGATGATTCGCGGTATCCAAAGGATTGGCATTTATTTCGGAACTTGCAGCAAGCACAAAACCTGCACTACCAGCTATTTCGATGACCTGCTCTTGCGACATATAACCACTCTCGTGCATCGCTTCTGGACTCATTCCCGCCGCGCCACGATGTTCAACCACACCGAGAATACCGCCGGGCACTAAAATGTCATAAAATAGCTCGAAGGCAGCAGTATGACTGTTCGAACCAACCCAATTATGCACATTTCTAAAGGTCAAAACTGCGTCAACAGACTCCTTTGGAACGTCTAAACGTTTGTTATTCGGATCAAATATCGCTAATGTTACGCCGGCATAGATCGCTGGATGGGCAGCACTCTGTGCGCTAAAACTCTGCAATTGCCGAACAACGTATGGCCTAGCATCACTCGGATTAGCGTGCGCCGCATAAAGCGCACCGTCGAGATACGACGCCAAAATATCGGTATACCAACCGCCACCTGGACTTATTTCGACAACATTCATGCGCGGTTCGATACCCATAAACGTCAAGGTTGCAGTCGGATGACGAAAGCGATCGCGCTCGGCGTGGCCCGACTGGCGGTGGGCGCCGTCCAGCGCAGTCTGAAAACGCGATTGAAATGGCTCTGGCGAAACGCAAGCCGCCGCAATAAGTGCCAATGCAAGCACCGATAAATATTTTTTATACATGTGAACTCCTAATTTGCCCGCAACTCAAATTGCCGTGGGTAAGATTGGCGTTTATCTATGACAGTCTTATTTTACAGCTGGGTGAACTATACCAGCCACGCCCAAGCAAAACATCAGCGCGCGGCTGGTGAGAGTAGAAAACCTGTTAGCGTCGCCGCGGCGCTCGTTGAGGTTCCCCCAGCGATTGTGCACATTTGTTGGTTGCCGCACTAGGACGCCAGAGGAATTCTCACTAAACGATAGAACAATGGCATAATGGCTTTTGGGAATCATCGGACAAACGGCGTGAATTCAGCGATTACTCATCATTTTGATTTAACCATACTGGCAGACGATCGTCCCGGTATTGTAGAGCGCATCGCCCAAACAATAACAGTTCATCGCGGTAGTTGGGCGCGCGTTAGTATGACCCGTCTCGGCGGCAAGTTTGCCGGTCTACTTCTGGTCGACATCGACGACTCGCGCAAGCAGCCGTTGATTGAGGAGCTAAAGAGCCTAGATCAGGATGCCGATGGAATTCCCATCCTAGTCGACCAAAGTCCAGTGGAAAATCCTCCCGAATCGGTTCAACTGACAACGCCACGATGCGTTCAAATCAGCATTATCGCCAACGATCGCCAGGGTATCGTTGGGGAAATTACTGGCTTACTGGCAGCTAATAAGGTTAATTTAGAGTGGCTCGATAGTTTTTGCCAAAGCGCCCCAATGGCTGCCGGAAATATGTTTCATGCGCGCGCCGAACTAAGACTCCCCGAGACCATATCGCGAACCAAACTCACCGAACTGCTGGAGAGTCTATCCGATGACCTAATGATGGAAATCCAGCAAAAAGACTAATCTATGCTCGATATTGTGCTCTACCAACCGGAGATACCCCCAAATACCGGCAATATTATCCGTCTGTGTGCCAACACTGGGTTCAAGCTTCATCTGATCGAACCGCTGGGGTTTGAGCTGGATGACAAAAAGCTACGTCGCGCCGGGTTGGATTATGCCGAATTTCAATCCCTCTCCCTATACCGAGACTGGCAACACTATCGTGAGGTATCGCCCAGTAAAAATATTTACGCCTTTAGCACCAAAGGCAACAGATGTTTTTCGAGCGTCGACTACGAAGTTGGCGATGCGCTTCTTTTTGGTCCAGAAACCCGAGGACTGCCCACCGAAATTCGTCGCGAAATAGGCAGTCAACAGGTAGTCAAGTTACCAATGCTCGCAGCCAGTCGCAGTTTAAACTTATCTAATACCGTGGCCATTGCAACCTATGAGGCCTGGCGTCAACTGAATTTTACAGGCAGCCAGAAACAATGTTGATAGATTTATGGATCCACTCCGTAATGTGCACAATACTCTAATATGTCGGATGTTAAATCTTATGTGCAGCGCTGTAAAACACCCTCGATGATAACCAAAATTGGCTTATTTTACGGCAGTACCACCTGCTACACGGAAATGGCTGGGGAGAAAATTCGCGATACCATCAATACCACACTCGGCGAAAACACGGTAATAATGCACAATATAGCCTTTGATTCGGTAAAGTTAATGGCCAATTATGACTATTTAATTCTCGGCATTCCGACCTGGGATTATGGTGAGTTACAGGAGGACTGGGAACATCAATGGCAACGCTTTGACGAACTTGATTTGCGTTCGAAAAAAGTAGCGCTCTACGGTTTGGGTGATCAGTTGGGCTATCCGGACTGGTTTCAAGATGCTCTCGGCTACCTGTGTCAAAAAGTTGTCCATTGCGGCGCTTCGGTAGTTGGCATCTGGCCCAATGAGGGCTATGACTTTGATTGTTCAAAAGCTTTGAATGCCGCGGAAACACATTTTGTCGGTCTGGCGCTCGACGATGAAAACCAACTCGATATCAGCGACAGCTTCATCGCCCTTTGGTGTCGACAGGTAGTCGACGAGTTTGCTTTGTGAGTGACGCTAATTCGATCTCGAAGCTAGCATCGACTTATACGGGTTCAACCCATGACCGAGCAGATCAACATTTCACCTGTCAAGAAAGTCAAGAATGGTTTATTGAACCTAATAATCTGGTTCAACGCTGGAAGAATCTCGGCACTCAACCTGCACTATTTACCCTCGCTGAGACGCACTTCGGCTGTGGCAGCAATTTTTTACACAGCGCCGACATATGGCAAGACTGCGCTCCAACAGCAGCTCGGTTGCACTATATCGCCGCGCATCCAGAACCTCTCACCCGTATTGAGTTGCGCTTGGCAATCGCCCGACAAGTCGCTCTTAGCGGCGAATCTATTGCGCTGTCCGGCGAGCTACTGGCCAACTACCCAGCCACCGTAAAAGGCGTTCATACGCTCTTACTAATGGCTGGCAAAGTTAAATTGACTTTGCTATTTGGTGACCCGGGCGAACTCTTTGAGCAACTGGCATTCAATACTCCCCCAGGACACAAGCCAGAGCGAATGCCCAGCGTAAACGCCTGGTTTATGCCATTTGCGGGACTACATGACGGCGGTCTTAGCAGCGCAGCTGCAGCACTGTCGAAAAACGCCAGCAGTTTTGCCGCACTATCGCCTCGGATTGAAACTGCCCAGCAATTGGCACTCTGCGGATTTTCAGTTAATAGAGAGTGTCGTGACGAAAAATCTGGTAACTTCTTACTCACCGGTGAGTACCACGCCCGGTCCGAGCCACAGCAAATCGAATCCGAGGTAAGTGCACTCTACTGGCACATCGATAAGCGATCTCACGAAACCGTGCCACTTCGGAAAGCGACAATCTTAGGTGCCGGCATCGCCGGTTGCACCGTGGCTTGGGCACTCGCACAGCGAGGCTATCAGGTCACAGTGGTAGACCGCCATGCAGCACCTGGCAGCGAGGGCTCCGGCAACACTCAGGCTATTGTCTACCCCAAGTTATCCTTGCGCGAAGAGCCTCTACCGCGGATAAATTTAGCCGCTATGCTGTTCGCCAGCCGTTACTACAAGCGCTTCTGGCGCGCCGGCCTCGGCGCCCAATGCGGCGTGCTAGTTCTGCCAACGAGTGCTAAGATTGCCGCCTATCAACGCGACATTGGCAGTCGGCTGACACCCGGTGAAAATTGGCTGAGGTTTGTTCAAGGCCATCAACTGGCGACCGTTAGCGGCGTCCAACTCGCTGCCGAGTGCGGTCTTTTCTTCCCTCAACTAGGGTGGTTACCGCCGGTCGATATTTGCCAAAAATTACTTCAACACCCTGGTATTCAGTTGGTGCAAGGAGAGGTGGAACGCCTAGACCGTTGCAACAAACAGAATCGCTGGTCACTGATCGACACCAACCAAAATAGTGTTTCCGACGCGCCAATTGTGGTCCTAGCTAGCGCTTTCGGGTGCCGACAATTCGAGCAGACTAAATTTTTGCCAGTAGCAAAAGTACGAGGCCAAATCAGTCACCTGCCCGTTAACGTCGACAGCCAAAAGATGCGCACTGTAATTTGCGCACGGGGTTATTTGACCCCCCCCAACGAAGGCCTGCACAGTTGCGGGGCCACGTATAACCCAGACCTCGACTGCGGAAGAATTCGACAGCGCGATCACCGAGCGAATATCAGTCAATTGCATGACAGCGACGTAAAATTAGGCAACCTATTCACCAATACCGCGCTCGACGACGTCTGCGGTCGTGCCAATTTTCGCTGCACCACTCAGGATTATTTGCCGATCGTCGGCAGTGTCCCAGATGTCTACCGAATGACGGACGATTTTGCCGATTTACGTCGCGACGCCCGCAGCCGCTTAACAGCCATGGGGAGTTACTTGCCAAACCTCTATGTCCACTGCGGACTCGGCTCTCGCGGGCTCGGTTATGCGCCACTTACTGCCGAGTTACTGGCCTGCGCTATTACCGATGAACTGCCGCCGCTGGAGCGGTCATTGCGACTGGCCATGCACCCTGCGCGATTTCTTATCCGCGATTTGAAAAAACATCGACGATAATATTCTTCGCCAAAATTGGTCATTCCAACGTCGAGTTGCGCAGCACTGGGTGGCATTTCTTTGCGGGCTCCGGCGGTGTCAATGCTACAAACAGTGCTCTTAACCCGCATCCGACCGACCGGAAAGCAACGCTAAGAGACCTTCTCGATAGTGTGTTGCACTACCCGAAATATCGCCCATCTCGGCTTTGACCGCCGCTAACTCGGCATGCACACCTGGACTCGACGACAACTGATTAGCGCGCTGCAGATAATCTGTCGCCTTGACGAAAAATTCCAAACTCCGGCAAATTTTACCGAGAGCCTCCAATAAATATCGATCGTTGGGATTAGACCGCAGCCAATTTTCGGCACAGGCCAAGTGCTTTTCTGAAGTCGGTTGTCGAATATTGCCGAATAGTTCGATAAGTTCCGCGCGCCAGTGCAGCTTGAGTGTTTTTATCAACAGTACTTTGGCCTCGGCACCGGCGCCGACGCTATCCAGACACTTAGCATAGAGCGCGACTACTTTAGGCAACTTTCTCATGCGTCTCGGAATGCTTGCCCAGAGACTATCGAGACGCTCGCGACGATTCTCTAAACTCGACTCGAAGCAGCCATTTATGTTCAGAAAAGCGTTTAATTGGCCGCAATAGATGCGCTCTTCTAGCGCCGTAAGATAGCTTTTTCGTAGGCCTTTAACCGAACTGAGAGACTTCAGTAGAGTGACCGCTATCGGCCATTTTTTAGCTCGAATATGCGCCTCTAGCAACGCCGATAAAAGCGTCGCATCAGTGCCATCGGGATACTCTAAAGCCACCAAAATTTGCTCGGCTTCAGCAGATTGCCCAGCATTTGTGAGGATATCCACAAGAATCAAATCAGCGTCAAGTATAGACGCTGGATGGAGTTTTTTTTGACGCTGCAGTATTACTCTTGCAGTGTCGAGATTACCGGCCTGCGCCTGTGATCGCGCGGCCAATGGCAAGTTAATACTAGCTGTTAACGAAAGCTCTGTGGCGGTTTGTAATTGTTCTCCTGCGATATCCCAAAGACCTAAGCTGTAAGCGCGCAAACCGCTAATATTTCGCTGCTCCCTATCAACTCGCCGCCGCTGTCGCCAGCAATGGCGAAAGCCCCCCATGCGACTTATCCATCGGCACAGCGCGTCAAGCCAGAAAAGCCCCGCGGACAGCAACAGCAACAGTATACTGGCAGTCCAAAAGCTCATTTCCACAGCGGTATGCCCTAGGCCGATAACAACGTAGCCGCTCCCCGCTTGGATCTGCCACATCAACAGTGCACCTAGTAATAACGCCAAGACTAAGGTTAATAAGTAGGCCCTCACTCCAGCGACTCCGATGGGTTTGATGGCCCTGTGCCGTCCAGACGCTCGCGCTCGAGCGCCAAGGCGGTGTCGATCGCGTGCAGCGAGTCGGTAATAGTCGGCAACTGCTGGATAATCTGTCGCTTCGCTAATTGATCTAACTGTTGCGCCAACAATTCCGTATCTGGATGCTTGGGAAAGTAATCACGAACCACTGCGTGCGCCTCGTTTAAACTTAAACGGTAGATATTGCTGCGCTGAAACAACAACGCCGCCTGCGCCTGTCCAACCAAACGCTTGAGCGTATCCTTGAGTTGTCTTTGCTCCATTTCATCCAGTAATGGCGATACTGGTAACTGGCGCCTCTGAACCCTAAATAATTCAGAAAAGCGCTCGACTAAAGCTTGCCAAACAGCTAGTGCACCGACTGCCTGAGAATCTGCCTGGCCAACTGAATCAAGGTAAGGCGCAGCTTGACGTTCCTCTAAGTGAGGCCAGGCGTCAATTGTTTGCAATTGCCGCCCAAGGGTATCCAATTGGATATAAAGTCCATCGACATCAATCTCGCCGACCAATACGAGCGCTGCAATATCTGCTGCCAGTGCCGTTCTCACTGGCAAAAATTTTGGGTTGTCCAACTCTAAAAAAATATCGTCAATACTGTCTAACAATGCTAGCGGGTTAGCGGCACTGCGCTCGGTGTAGAGTCGTTGATTGGCGAGTCGCACCAGATAAGCCGCCTCGGCAAGCAGCCAACCGGTTCGGGAAGTATTGCCAAGCTCGGCGAGTTGTAACGCGTGCGCATTGACACGCAATCCCAAGTCACTGACTCGCTGATCCATCTGCAGCAGATTGTCACGCTGGGTATCGAGTACGGAGTGCAGTTTTGCGCGCTGTTGACTGCCGACAATATTGTGACGTTCGAGATCCAATTGCCTGTCCGTAATCGAGGCGCGATAGTCTAACCACTGCTGGCTACCAAACCAAACTACTGTCGCCGCCATGCCGAGTAACAAAATCACTACCAGACCATAGGCCAAGCGTCTGGATAATGCACCCCTGTGCCGAGACATTGGGCTAGCCTTGTCGGCATTACTCACGTGCTATCTCCTCGCTAAACTATTTCGCGTTATCAGCGCTAGTCTACACCGCGCAGCTGTTTATATTAAGCGCCGCGCAAAGTTTGTAGGACTGTTTTGGTGGCAGCGTACATGGCGAGTGGCGCAGCACTCTGGGCTATCTCAACTCGGCGGTAACCGAGTTCTTCGGCCATTGCTCCAAGTCGAGGACTCGGCACGACCAGTGACAATCGCGCGGCAATTTTAGCGGGCGGTGCCGCCAGCGCTTGCAACAATTGACCACTGTGAACGACCAGACAATCTGTCTGCGCTAACTGTGCGCGCGCCAGTTGCAGATTCTGCTCTTTGATACATCTCCGATACAGTGCACAGGAATCTACCCGCGCACCGCGAAGCAGCAAACTATCAGCGAGCTTTTGACGGCCACCTGAGCCGCAAAAAATCAACACTCTGCGGCCCTCTAGGTCTTGCAATTCTGGCATCGCCAAGAGACCCTCGGTGGTGAACTCTGAATGCGGTGTCGTAACGTCGCAGCCGGAATCTCTCAGTACCTTAGCGGTTTGATTACCGACCGCAAAATAGGCCATCCCCAAAGGCAGCATTGGCCAGTACTGATCGATCCAGTGAAGCCCAAGCCGAGCGGCGTATACACTAATAAAAATAGTGCGGTCGTTAAGATCAAAATCGAGGATCGCACGTTTAATTTCTGGACTTTCCTCAAGTGGCTGAATTGACATGATCGGCAGACAGTCAACTACGCTCCCGGCGCGCTGCAATAGTGCCAAAAATTCGTCTGAATCGCGTTGTGCACGGACTACTAAAACGCGCTTACCGACCATACCAGTCACAGCGGCCTACCATAAACCTCGGCCAAAATATCGCGAGCACCCGCGGCAAGCATTTCCTCAGCAACGTGTATACCAAGGCTCTGCGACTGCGTGCGCGGAGCCTTACGCTCCGCGGTCAGGATCCTGACGCCATCTAAACTGCCAACCAATGCCCGCAACCGCAATCCATGGCGCTGATCGTCAAGTTCGGCATAAGCTGCAATCGGCACCTGACAACCGCCCTCGAGATGCCGATTCAATGCCCGCTCCGCGGTCACGCAATCTGCCGTATCGGGGTCATGAAGAGGCGCTAATAAAGCCTCAATTGCGGGGTCATGGCTGCGGCATTCAATCGCCAACACTCCCTGCCCACCAGCCGGCAACATCAACTGTGGGTCCAAACGAGCCGAAATGCGCCCAGCCAAACTAAGTCGGTCGAGGCCGGCGCAGGCAAGTATCAGAGCTTGGTACTCACCGCTGTCGAGTTTCGCCAAGCGGGTATTCACATTCCCGCGCAGTTCGCGGATATCTAAACTGGGATGTGTCGACAGTAACTGGCACCGCCGCCGCAGGCTCGATGTACCGACAATTGCGCCGACGGGTAGTTCATTTAACGAAGTGTAGTGGTTGGCAACCAATCCATCGCGAGGATCGGCGCGTTGACAAACCGCACCAAGCGTTAAACCAACCGGTAACTCCATGGGTACATCTTTTAACGAATGCACCGCGATATCCGCGCGCTTGTCGAGTAACGCCGTCTCTAATTCCTTCACAAATAGACCTTTCCCGCCTATTTTTGAGAGTGCCGTATCCAACAATTTATCGCCGCGGGTACTCAGGGCGACTAGATCGACCACTAATCCTGGGTTGCCGTCCAATAATTCGGCGCGCACGAACTCCGCTTGCCAAAGAGCCAGCGGACTTTTTCTCGTTGCAATGCGGATTCTATCGATCAAATCAAAACTCCAGTGAATGGTCAGCAATCGTATTATCGACCATTTGGCCAGCGTTGTCAGAGATACCCAGAGTTTTTCTGCCGTCACCGGCATTCGCAAACCGCTTCATCGATAGGCCGCCGAAAAAATGCATTACTTGCTTGGCCCAGACGCGATAAGTAATTATTTGTCGACAGTAGCACACGGGTATTATTGATCTGCAGATCAATTCGCTATACTCCACAACTGGTTTGAATAATAGGTGAAGCAATCGATGACTGACTCGCGCGAAAAAAAACCCAACTCTTCTAATGTAGCAGCCGCAAATCAAGCCTGGGGAGGCCGATTTCACGAACCCGTGGACGCTTTTGTGGCGCGCTTTACTGCCTCGGTGCAGTTCGACAGGAGACTTTATCGAGAAGATATTCAAGGTTCGATCGCACATGCACAGATGCTTGCTGAAGTAGATGTCTTAAATGTCGACGAACGCGACCAAATCATTGCCGGCTTAGAATACATCGAAGAACAGATTAGCGCGGGTAACTTCGCTTGGTCAGTGGCCCGTGAAGACGTCCATATGAACATCGAAGCTGCCCTAACCGAACGCATTGGCAGTGTCGGTAAAAAACTGCATACCGGGCGCTCGCGCAATGATCAGGTGGCGACTGACATCCGCCTCTGGTTACGCCATCAAATCGACGATTTAACTTTACTTGTCGGCCAACTACAGCGTGGCATTATTATTTTAGCAAGTCAGCATCATGATACCATTATGCCGGGTTTTACCCACTTGCAAACAGCACAACCGGTGACGTTTGGACATCATCTACTCGCATGGAATGAAATGTTGGAACGCGACTTTAGTCGCCTAATCGATTGCCGTGAGCGACTTAATCAGTGTCCCCTCGGTTCCGCTGCACTCGCAGGAACAACCTATCCGATTGATCGTCAGTCGAGTGCCGATAAGCTAGGTTTTGCGAAACCAAGTGAGAATTCACTCGACTCGGTCAGCGATCGCGACTTTGCCATAGAGTTCTGTTCCGCGGCAAGTATTCTGATGACCCACTTATCTCGTATTTCTGAGGAGCTTATTCTCTGGACCTCAGCACAGTTTAATTTTATTCATCTGCCGGATCGCTTTTGCACCGGCTCCTCAATTATGCCACAAAAGAAAAATCCCGATGTCCCAGAGTTGGTGCGCGGAAAAACCGCGAGGGTTACCGGCAATCTAGTGGCTTTACTCACGCTAATGAAATCCCAACCGCTGGCATACAACAAGGATAATCAAGAGGACAAAGAACCCTTATTTGATAGCGTCGACACTCTCGCCGACTGCCTGCGCGCATTCGCAGACATGATACCGGCTATCGTCGCCAATAAGGATGCTATGTACAGCGCCGCCAAGGCTGGATTTTCGACCGCCACCGATCTTGCAGATTATCTCGTAGGTCGCGGGATAGCGTTTCGCGACGCCCACGAAATAGTTGGTAAATCGGTCGCTTATGGAGTTGAAAAGGCACGTGACCTGTCCGATATGTCACTCGGTGAATTACAACAATTTTCCTCCGAAATCAACATCGACATATTTGATGTATTGACTCTGGAAGGTTCAGTCGCGGCTCGTTCGCACCTTGGCGGTACCGCCCCAGATGCCGTCAAAGCTGCGGCGGTCAGAGCACTGGCGCGACTTGAACAACGCTAGATGCGAGACATCACAAAAGCGACCTTGCGATCTGAGGCTAAACTCGCGTCGAGCGTCGAGATGAACACCATCTCGGTGGCTAGAGTGAAAAAGCTAAGGACTCACTAGCCTGCGCCATAAACGCCTGACTGAGCATGTCCGAGAGCAGCTCGCCGCTTTGGGTGTCGCGCCAGGCTTCGCCCTTTAAAACAAAATGAAATCCTCCCGATCTGTCCGCCAACCAAACTTCCCGTGTTGCAACTTGGCGCGATAAAATTATTTGACTCGCATTACTCTCAACCGTGATGGTCAACATACCACCGGTATTTTCGTAATCCACATCTATTCCCGAGTCATCGATCTGCTGCTCGATCTGATAAATTAACTCGTCGACTCTCTGGCGATACTCAGTTTCGTTCATATTTCCCCCTGCAGACTGTCGCAACAGTATAAATGTTTGAGTGTATTCCGCCAGTGCCGGTATACTTATAACATTATGCAGGTGGAACTCTATGCTACGAAAAATAGCCCTTACACTAACGCTTTTAGGACTTGTCACTGCGCTCGACGGATGCGGCAATAAAGGCGATTTATATCTGCCGGATAAATCGGCTGAGACTTTTTACCTGGCTGATTCGGCGACTCAAAAATGAACTCGCTGCAACAAATAAACCGGCAACTTTGGCTAGGTGACGTCTCGTTGCAGGACATAGCGCGTACCTACTCCACACCTTGTTATGTTTACAGTCAAAGCAGCATAGGTAAAAACTTCTGCGATTATCGAAACGCCCTTTCAGATCAACCGCACCTGGTCTGTTTTGCGGTCAAGGCAAATTCCAACATAGCGGTGCTGCAAACATTAGCCATCTTAGGTGCCGGATTCGATATCGTTTCTGTCGGAGAGCTAGAGCGAGTCTTAATAGCTGGCGGCAACCCAAAAAAAGTGGTTTTTTCTGGCGTTGGCAAGACCGCCAGCGAAATGCGCCGGGCGCTCGAAGTCGGCATACACTGTTTCAATATCGAATCAGCTGCTGAGCTCAATCTGCTGAACCAGATAGCCGACGAAATGGATTTGATCGCGCCAATTTCGCTTCGCGTCAACCCAGATGTCAATGCCGGCACACACCCCTATATAGCTACAGGGCTGAAAGAGAGCAAGTTTGGCGTCGACATTGCCAGCGCAGAAGGTATCTACGAACACGCAGATACTATGACCAATCTACAAATTCTTGGCATCGACTGCCATATAGGCTCGCAAATAACCGAGATTGAGCC
>JAPKCN010000124.1 GCA_028822945.1 Porticoccaceae bacterium
GCCAACTCGCTGCGAATATTGTGGTGTTACAAACACGTATCACGGACAGCGCTGACACAAATAACTTCGCCGGCACCCACCTGCAACAAATTCAACCGGTCGTCAGCGACCAAAATATTAAGTGGCACAACGACAGTCTGCCGTTATTTTTCATCTAAATCGCCAACATGATGATCCCCTGTGGTGCAGGGACTGATCAAATCGATTTGCATAATTATATCGCGATCGCCACTTTGCATACAGACATCGAATTTAGTTATATCGCCGACTTAGGGTGATAGATCTTGAGCGGATGATGTCTTTGTAAAAAACCACCGCCCTGCAAGATGACTCGCATTTAGCGTTTAACCGTGGCCACGCTCGAGAGCTGAAATAACTTGCCAATCTATGTTGGAACAGCCTGAACCACCTCTGTCTTAACAAATCTGCCGATCAATCCCTGCGTCAAATGCCTGAGATTTCTCATCCCGATCAGCAGCAGCTACCTGCTTTGCGAGTAGGGGTAAAACCTCGACAACTACTTTGGACTGCGGCTCGACACCCAGAGCTGGTAAAGCTCCCACAACTGCCGGGACTTCAGACGAGTCAGCGAATTCACCGCCGCAAAAAATGGTTGCGAACGGCGCAACAGCTAACCCAAAGAATCGAAAAAATCTCGGCCCATCTCGGACAGTAGCCCGTTCGTATTTGCAGCATAATAGCTGAATGACGGCGCTCTCCCATAGCGTTTGGTGTCGAAGTTTAGGCACCATTGTAACCAGTATCGACGCGTAAAAAAATGCATCGAAGACCGCACGACAGCTAAAACATGATGACCGGATTTATTTTTTTATGCCAACTAAATACGACAGACGAACCCAGAAGCGCGACTAATATTTCGCGTCTCAACCCTCAACTGCCCAGGTTATTAATGGCCGCATGTAAATCCCCCAGCTAAAAACTAACCGCTGGGGAACTTGTCTTAAAAAGCCAGAAAATCGCACCTAACTGTTGGTATCAAAGTGCGTTTAGATAGCCCATTGGGCCGCACATATAGCCGTATTACCGATGTTCTAAACGGCTCGCAACAAAGCCGCCTCACAAACCCAACGGGCCACAGAGGCCAGACCAATCAGCGAGGCCTTCCTTGAACTCAAAAAGGTCACCGTTTATCGCATATGCGATCCCTTACGCAGACAAACAATGCTATGTTACATATTGGCTCGTAACGTCTATCCGGCAAGCCCAGATGCATAACAAAAAAGACCGAAGCCACGTTTTGATGAGTTTTTTAAGGGGATATATACATGTCATTCAGAAAATCTACGCTCTCCAGCAGCATTGCACTGATTTTAGCAAGTGTCACTGCGCCGGTCATCGCAGAGGAAGAACTAATGCTGGAAGAAATAATCGTCGAGGGCGGCATTCGAGGCAGTCTGAAACGATCTATGGACATCAAGCGCGATTCCAACGGCGTCGTAGATGCAATCTCCGCTGAAGACATAGGCAAGTTCCCCGATACAAACCTGGCCGAATCGCTACAACGAATAACCGGCGTTTCCATATCGCGCGTGCGCGGTGAAGGTAGTTCAGTGACAGTCCGCGGATTCGGCCCCGAGTACAACTTAGTTACATTGAACGGCCGACAAATGCCGACCCACAACAGCGGTAGCCGGTCATTTGACTTTGGCGACCTAGCATCTGAGGGCGTTTCCGGTGTGCAGGTCTACAAAACTGCTCGCGCCGACATGCCCACTGGCGGTATCGGATCATTAATCAACATCTCGACGACGCGGCCACTCGATTCGCCAGGACAAATTGCTAGTTTTACCGCCAAAGCTAAATATGACCCCTCAGCCCGACAGGGCGGTGATATCGCCCCAGAGATATCGGCCATTTACAGCAACACATTCGCCGATGACACCATCGGAATCGCCATCACCACAAGTTACTCGGAGCGCGAGAACGGCGTCAACAGCTACAACACGACTGGCTGGTTCACAGATCCAGCGAGTAAGGTGACCGGTGAAATGCCACCCGATGACGCCAATCAAATAAACCGTCCTACAGTCGATTCCGGTGTCTTTATGTCCGTACCTAGAGCGGCAAATTACACTATCGAAGAGTTTGCCAGTCAGCGTATCAACGGACAGTTAACTTTGCAGTGGACGCCTGCAGACGATATTAGGGCAACGCTCGACTATACCTACTCCGAATTTGATCTCGATAGAGTCTATAACAGCTTTGGCGGTTGGTTTACGCACTCCGGCGCCGCGGGCGGGCGCTTCACCGAGTGGGAAACCTATGGTCAGCATGCATCCCCATTGGTCTATACCGAAGTTAGTGATCCGGTGGACAATGCCATGGCCCTTGGCTCCGATGGCCGCGTCAACGAAAACGAATCACTGGGCTTTAACATCGAGTGGCGCGCGCGCGAGAATCTAACATTCGCAATCGACTACCACGATTCCTCAGCTGAAACGTCCGCCAACAATCCATACGGCACCTCTGTAAATGTTAACATCGCGAGCTTTAACAGAGTCACAACTACCGTCGACTACACCGAAGAGTTGCCAGTTATCACGCTGGGCATGAACAGTGGTTCCGACCCCGACGGCGACGGCCCCCTGCAAGCACCGAGTCGGCCGCTATACAAAAGCGATATGCTTATCACCGGCAGCGTGATTGGCAATGATATAGCCGAGATGAACATCGAGCAAACCCGCTTCAAGGGCACCTTTGATCTATCTGATGTGACAAGTATCGACTTTGGCCTCGAGTCCACTGAAGTCACTAACCAAGGCTATGCATCAAATGTCGAATTGGGTACCTGGGGCGGCATTGGCGAAACTGGAATGCTCGATGACATCCTCACCCGTGCCGACATGAGCGAACAATTTGATCAAATTTCTGGTTATGGCAATCGCGACAGAACTACCGAGTTTTTTATCGCAAATGCTAATGATGTGGCCGCTATCGCCCGTCAAATCTATGCAGATACCGGCAGAGCCTATCAGGATGTCGGAGACTGCGGCGACGGCTACTGCCCGAGTACCAATTGGGAACTGGATCAGTTCACCAAAGAAGAAAGCTACGCGGGCTATGTTCAAGTCAACCATACTACTGAATTTAAGGGTATGCCCCTCAACGCTCACTTTGGCATACGCTACGAGGAAACCGATGTGACGTCCAAGGCTCTGGCGGAGCAGGGTGCCCTAGTTTATACCGTTGGCGGCGATGAATTTTACATAATCAAGGGCGCTGAATCGGTGAGGACCCCCTATAAAGGCTCCTATGATAAGACGCTGCCAAGTCTCGACATTGACTTAACGGTTAGCGAAGATGTGGTATTACGCTGGTCCATGAGTCAAACCATAACCCGACCGGGTTGGGGAGATATCAAGGGTGGCATAGTTGCGCAGGGTGGAAACTTTAAGATCGATGGCCCTCGCGCCTCGGGTGGTAACCCTGGGTTGGAACCAATGCTGTCGACGAACCTCGACCTATCATTAGAGTGGTATTACGACGAAGGCAGCTATTTCTCTGTTGGGTACTTTGAAAAAGACGTCGAGGACTTTATCGGTACCGACTTTCGTTATGAGACACTGTTTGGCGGCCTGCCAGATCCCACAGAAAGTAAATTATTTGCTGCCGTGGGGGCCGAATTGGGCTACTCTGGGGATAGTCAGTTAAAAGATAACTACCGAGAAATCGCCACGCAGATCCTCAGTGATTACGATGTCGAGGGAACAGTCGCTAATCAAAATGTTAGTAACGAAGTCTACGTTGTCGATGGTGAGGCGCGTTTGGTTGGGGTTGCTGGTGAGGGCGATCCATACCTCTGGAAAATCCGCTCTCCTGCCAATCAGGAAGATGCCAAAGTCGATGGTATCGAAATCAATCTGCAACATAACTTTGGTACCTCAGGTTTTGGTGTGATCGCCAATGCCACCTTTGTAGATGCCGATGTTGCGTTTGATAACAGCAATCTGGAGGGTCAGTTCGTTTTGAATGGCCTCAGTGACTCTGCCAATCTGGTTGTTTTTTATGATAAAAACGGTATTCAAGCGCGCATCGCCTACAACTGGCGGGATGACTACCTTGCGGGTGTTGGCCAAGATCAAGGGCGGTTTACCAACCCACAAAATGTCAGATCCTTTGACCAGATCGATATTAGCGCGAGCTATGAATACTCAGAAAATTTGTCATTTTTCTTTTCTGGAATAAATATCGGCGAATCGACCTACAGAGTCTACAGTCGGGAGTACCATCAGGTTCTGCAAATGGGTCAGACGGGAGCCCGTTATGATGTAGGGATGACTTACAAATTCTAGTCGCCACCCATGTTCCTCAATCAATGGCACTTGCTTATTAAACCGCCTCGCTCATGAGGTGGTTTTTATGTTTTCCTGATCTCGCCAATTTGAGCCAGACAGCTCAGGCAGCTAGATTAAAAATCGCTGACTAGCTTTTTAATCTAGCGCGTCCGGTGCGCAGATTAAGACGTCTTAAAACAATAAGTTGTTAAGATAAAATACTATGAAACGTCCTTTAAAGCATGTTGTTATTGTCGGTGGGGGGTCAGCGGGCTGGCTGACGGCGTGCATATTGGCGGCTGAACACACAATCGACGCCGAGAGCGGATCCTTTCAAATCACTCTGATTGAATCCCCAACAATTAGTACAATTGGCGTTGGCGAGGGCACATGGCCATCAATGCGTGCCACATTGAAGAGAATAGGCATATCAGAAACTGAATTCTTTCGTGTCTGTAACGCGAGCTTTAAGCAGGGAACACAGTTTTATAATTGGATTCACGAAAAAGACTCCGGTTATGTCCATCCATTCACTCTGCCGCAATCCTTTGCTGAAGCTAATCTTGCGCAACCCTGGCAGCGTTCGCCCAACCGCATACCTTTCGCAGAGGCGGTCTGTCCTCAACTACCTCTGTTTGAGCAACATCTCGCCCCCAAGCAAATTTCAACACCAGAGTATGCCTGCCACCTCAACTACGGCTATCATTTAGACGCAGGAAAATTTGCCCGTATGCTCCGCAAGCACGCCGTCGACAAACTTGGCGTGACGCATTTAAGCGCCGAGGTCGAGCAAGTTAATAATCATGATAACGGTGATATCGCCTCACTGGCGACAACTGCGGGAACGATTTCTGGCGATCTCTTTATCGACTGTAGTGGCGCGCGATCGCTTCTTTTAGGTCAGCATCTAGGTGTTGAATTTTGTAGCCAACGGCATATCCTATTTAACGATTCGGCCCTTGCGGCGCAAGTTCCCCACTCTTCGACAGAGGCAGATATAGCCTCTTGCACATTGTCGACGGCGCAGGATTGCGGCTGGATCTGGGATATTGGCCTGCCCAGTCGACGTGGGACCGGCTACGTCTATTCTAGTGCCCACACAACTGAGGAACAGGCGCAGACACGCTTGCGTAGTTATATAGCAGCGACCGCAGGTGAGGCTTTCGCCGAGCAGATCGAGGCGCGCAAATTAAACTATAATCCTGGGCATCGAGCAAAATTCTGGCATAAGAATTGTGTCGCCATTGGCATGTCAGCCGGCTTCATTGAGCCGCTAGAAGCATCCGCGCTGGTACTCGTCGAAGTCGCCGCCACCGAGATTGCCGATCAATTACCCGCCAACCGGCAACATATGGAACACGTGGCAAAGGGTTTTAATGACAATTTCCACTACCGTTGGGAATCGATAATCGACTTCTTGAAATTACATTATGTGCTGTCTCAACGCCGCGATAATGACTACTGGAAAGATCATAGCGATACAGTCAGTATCCCAGATAGTCTAGCGGAGCGTTTGCAGCACTGGCGATATCAAAGTCCATGGCATCAGGACAACAGGCAGACCAACGAAATGTTCCCCGCGGCAAGCTATCAATATGTGCTTTATGGTATGGGGTTTGAAACCCAGCCCAGCCATACTCAACG
>JAPKCN010000125.1 GCA_028822945.1 Porticoccaceae bacterium
CACTAACCGCGCTCGATAATACACGAAATGCCCATACCACCGCCAACACAAAGCGATAGCATTCCACGACGCAGATCGCGGCGCTCTAACTCGTCCAACATACTGCTTAACAACATCGCTCCAGTCGCGCCGAGGGGATGGCCCATGGCGATCGCACCGCCATTGACATTAGTAATCGAATGATCGAGATCGAGATCACGCATGTAACGCATAGCGACTGCGGCAAATGCCTCATTGATTTCCCAAAGGTCAATATCGTTTACCGTCAATCCAGCAATCTGCAAGCACTTGTGAGCCGAGGGGCCAGGCGCCGTCAACATAATAATCGGATCGGCGGCGAGTATTGAGCCTGCAACAATCCGCCCTCGAGCAGTTAACCCGAGATCCTTTCCAGCGCGCTCGCTACCGATCAAAACCGCACTAGCACCATCGACGATTCCAGATGAGTTACCCGGGGTATGTACATGGTTAATCCGATCGAGGGTGTTGTATTTCTTAATCATCATTGCATCGAAACCCATAGCCCCCATCTGTTCGAAAGATGCGCGCAAACCACCGAGTCCCTCCATAGTGCTGTTCGGCTTAATAAAATCATCGCGCTGCAGAATATCCAAGCCATTGCCGTCGACCACCGGTACAACAGAACCATCGAAATAGCCATTATCGCGCGCATGGGTCGCACGCCTCTGCGACTCAAGCGCATAACTATCGACATCCTCGCGCGAGTAACCATCGATAGTGGCAATGGTGTCGGCACCGATACCTTGAGGCACAAAACTGGTCTCTATGGCAAACGCAGCATCGCTGGTCCAGGCACCTCCATCACTCCCCATAGGCACGCGCGACATGCATTCAACACCGCCAGCGACCACTAATTTCTCCCAACCAGAAGCGATCTTTTGTGCGCCAGTATTTACTGCTTCAAGTCCAGACGCGCAAAAACGATTTAGCTGGACGCCCGCTACCGACTCATCCCAACCAGCTCTTTGGACTATCATTTTTGCTATATCGCTACCCTGTTCGCCCACCGGAGAAACACAGCCCATAAGCACATCGTCGACATAAGATGTGTCAAGGTCATTCCGCTGCTGTAGCGCAATCAATAGCCCCGCGCCCAGATCGATCGGTTTAACCTCGTGCAGAGACCCGTCTTTCTTTCCTTTGCTGCGCGGTGTGCGAATAGCATCGTATATGTAGGCATTGTGACTCATGGATTACCTCATTCGAGTTGTTTGAAGACTTTTTTGATAGCCGATTATACGGCATAGAAACAGCATGCAGACAACAAAGCATCCAACAAGACGCACAGTGGAGATCCAATGTATAACAATCTCTGGCTCTAAGGACGAGTCTAGGTGCTTGTGGTGTAACCGGCAACCCAGTCTTGTGGATATAAAATAACACAACCAAACACTATGATGGTGGCGAAAAATAAGCGCGGGATGCGCCGTAAAGACCGCTTACATGGCAGCTGAGGCAACCACTACTGCAGTGCCATACACCAAAATCTCAATTACTCCAAGATCAATCATCGAGGTGCTAAATTGG
The DNA here is from genome assembly GCA_028822945.1 of Porticoccaceae bacterium. Lineage (GTDB taxonomy): Bacteria > Pseudomonadota > Gammaproteobacteria > Pseudomonadales > Porticoccaceae > TMED48. The sequence goes on from JAPKCN010000125.1 coordinate 1,549, forward strand.
GTCGATACCACCGCATTTGCACCCCGAGTGTAGGCGTCTATTTTCATTCGATCGATGGCCTGTGCTCGAGCGTCTGCAATGTCTGAGGTAAACGACACCAACTCGGCTCCCGGTAGTGTGGCGTTCTCACCAGACATCTCCGCGGGTAAGCTTTTTGCTCGCACAGTACTGCCCTGAACGACGCCGATAGTTTTTAAGATAGTTCGGTCGGCGAACTTAGCATCGGTAATAAAGGGCATATTAAGCGCCTGCGCGCGCTGCTCTTCATTTAGACCATCTTGCAGATTGGCCTCGTGGCGGCGCTCTTTATAAGCCTCTTCCTTAGCTTTTTCAATTTTTACGAGTGCCTCAGTTTCAAGCTCTAGGGTGCGCTCGCGGGCAAGAAAATCCTCTTCACTCTCGAGGATATACCAATCACCATTAGTGAAATGGCCCGAAATGGTCTTATCTTGAATCAATTTAAAAGCCTGCTCTTTCGTCAGACCATTGTCCATCATGTACTCGCCAATTTTTATCTTGCGTCGAGATTCATCACGACGCACTTGCTCGCGCCGCGCATCCTCTGCTCGCGTCTGCTGCTCGGCGACAGCAGCTGTAGCGGCGGCACCGCGCTTACGCTGACGGTGTTCGTCATCGCTGTCAATAATGTACCAAGAACCACCGATAAACTGACCGTTCACCTGTTTACTAGTAATCAGTTTAAAAGCATCTTCCATAGTGATGCCCTTCTCGACTAAATAGGCATCCAGTTTGGTTTTCCAACGCTCCTCCTCTTCACCATCCTCGTCATCCGATAGCTCCTCGTCGAATTGCCGCGCGATAAATTTCGGCACCCCAGTAATCGGAGGCACGTTATCATCGATGGGGCTTGGCGGTAGAGTTTTACCGATGTTCGAGATGTCGCCCTGCAACTTCGCCAGATCCCGGGCCTCGGCTAAAATGCCTGCAGCTAGGCTCCCCGGACTTAAAGGTGGTGGCGTCGTTTTGCTCTGGGTTACCATAGCTTGGGGGCCTAGGGCTATCTCTCTCGCCTCAGCGAGAATAGACTCGGCCATATCAGATTTTCTGAAATCTAACTTGCCTCCACCCAAGGGTCTATCCGGAGTCGGCGCCGGTACTTCTCGAGGCGTTGGAGGAATTATCTCAGCGGATCGCTCAGGCTCGTCAATAGTGGCCGACTTTGGTTTCACTTTGGCCTTTGACTTGGTCGATTTCTGCGCCTCTTTTTGGGCAGTTTTTGCCATCGTCTGAGCCATAGCTATTTTCGCCAATACCGACTCTTTTTCACGCGCCAAGCGCGCCTTAGTTCGCGAATCTATCTCGGTTACAACTGGCGTTGCTGGCTCGGTTGCACTAACAGTCCCTCGCTCATCCAGAATCAGCCATCCACCGGCGACAAAACTACCAGATATCTCCTTTCTTGCAATCGCCTGAAATACTTCTTCCTTAGTCATGCTGTTGGCCAGCATGTAATCTTCAAGCTTTAGTTTTTCTGACGCCACGGTCATTTACCAATGTCCTCTGAACGATATCGTACTTAATTTGCCGATCTGCTCACTGGCCAGTGAGCACATTAGCGCACCCCAACCAACGGCTTACGCTAGTTATTATCAACACGCCTTAAAAGCGGTCAATCCGGTTAAAACTAGACGTGTACATAAACTTATAGTACCGCAATCTTCGCAAGTTCCACCAGTCGCAAATGGCCGGTATGCTATTTCTCCTGCGTGACAAATACTTACTAGCGCTCAATAACTGGTTAAAGTCATTCGTTGGGGGGATCTTAAAAAAATGCCAAAATGCCAATTCCAGGGTTGCCGGACATCTTTTGTTCCGGAATGCTGAAGTCGCTTTTGGGGGCTCCGCAACGCTCTATTAATAACAACAACTGTCGAGCGCGTAGAGCCATGTTGACACTCGCGATAGGCGCCTCGTTGCGTGGTAGTATGTGTCAACCTTGTAAAAAGCATAGATCGCCAATTAATTAAGTTACTAACCGAAATTCTCAAAAAAAAATTTATAGGGTAGCAAGTGTATTACGCCGCATATGGATCAAATTTACAACTTCACCAAATGAAGCTGCGCTGTCCTGCAGCCCAGAAAATTGGGGTCTCTGTATTGCCCAACTGGCAGCTAGTATTTCGCGGTGTAGCAGATATCGTTCCTGCTGTCGGTCACGAGGTAACAGTCGGGCTATATAGCATCAGCGCCGCTTGCCAGGCCGCGCTGGATCACTACGAAAGCTATCCGACTTTGTATCGAAAACAAGCTATCGAGGTAGACCTAGGTATTCGATCGGTTTCGGCCATGACCTATGTGATGAATCCGGGCTATGGCTATGGCGCACCGTCAGCAGAATACGTCGACGTTATTCGGCAAGGCTATCTCGATTGGCAAATATCTTACGCAGGGCTTATTGCCAGCCTACAACAGGTTCTCGACGACGGTGGCGACAGTGCCTATAAGAGCCCCACTTGGCATCTCCATGGCGCTATCGACCGCACCATGGGCGAAGCAATAATCGCTCGCTTGAAGAGTAACGTCAATCGCTAGATAGGCGCTCGCCGCGTTATTTAAGATGACTGGTTTCTTCAATAACACGCCCATTACAGTGATCGACATACTGCACTATGGTGCGATCAATCAGCGGGTATACACGTTTATCCACAATGCATTTGTCACCTTTAACAAAGCGACTGTGCATCCCAGAGTATTCGGTATAAGGCCTGTCCATATAAGCGTACTGGTGTCGACCATATTCCAGTTCTTGGCGCACGCGGTCCGCCACAACGGTATATTTAATCCAATTAGTGATATCGCCAGACTGCAATATAGGCGCCTGTTGCGCTAGGTTCTGCGCAGCTATTATCGAAAGAAGGGTAACGCTCAAACTTTTTTTCACCGCATTTCTCCGTCCCGTTATTGTAACGCTGTAGTTGAGTGTATCAGCGAACTGCCGAGGCGACTAACTTACCGATCTACCTACTGACTGCATAAAGCCCTTAATTCGGCCCAACTGAACCTGCGGTTTCGCCCGCTTCTTCGACGTTTTCTCTATGGAAACGATCGCGATCATGCAAACCCTCCGAGTGGGCAACAATGGTGCTGACCACGCCATCGCCGGCGACATTAACGGCAGTGCGACACATATCTAACAATCGGTCGACACCGATAATCAAACTAATTCCCTCGGCTGGCAGACCGACCTGATTGAGCACCATCACCAACATCACCAGCCCTACCCCCGGGACTGCCGCAGTGCCAATCGAAGCCAGTGTCGCGGTTAAAATAACCATCAAGTAAGCCTCTACGCCTAGATCAATATTATAAGCTTGAGCAATAAATACGGTCGCTACCCCCTGTAAAATCGCGGTTCCATCCATGTTTACAGTGGCGCCAAGGGGAACAGTAAAGGAGGCGACGCTATTATCCACGCCGACATTATTTTTTACCGCTCTCAAGGTTACTGGCATAGTCGCACCGCTCGATGCAGTGCTGAACGCAAACGCCATTGGCTCTCGCATATTGGCAAAAAAACGCAGCGGGCTCAATCCGGTAAGTGCGCGCAAAAGAAGCGAATAAGTTCCCAAGCAATGCAACATAAGCGCCGCCACCATAGCGAAAAAATAGGCCGCCAAACTAACGATCACACCGATTCCTAATCCAGCGAATAGCTTGGCGATCAAGCAAAATATACCGATCGGTGCCAACTGCATTAACAACATCACCATTTTCATAATAATGCTGTTAAGGTCATCGAAAAAGCTTGCTATGCGCTGGCCGGTTTCACCGCCATTGGCGATAGCAATGCCCATCAATATAGCAAATACAATAACCTGTAATATCTGCCCCTCAGCCATCGCCGCCACAGGATTACTCGGGAAGATATTGATTATGGTAGTTTTTAGCGAAGGTGCGTCTTTAACGGTAAACTCCGAAGCGACGGCTAAATCGATACCAACGCCCGGCTGGACCAATGTCGCAATAATTAGAGCAGTCGATATCGCCAGTCCCGTGGTGAACATATACAGGCCGATCGACTTACCCGCCAAACGTCCCATTTTGGCGTCGCTACCCAGCGACGCCGTGCCACAAAGCAGCGATACAAATACTAAAGGCACAACCATTAGTTTCAGCGAACGGACGAAAATTTGTCCTATGGTATCAAACAGACCGTCGACCAAATAAAACGAAAGTCCTTCGGAAAATGCTTGCGGCAGCAAGCCGGCTGGGATCACCACATTTAAGAATGCACCAACTGCAAGCCCGAGAACCATGGCGCCGACAATACGCTGAGTCAAATTCATTTCACCATCCCGTTACA
>JAPKCN010000126.1 GCA_028822945.1 Porticoccaceae bacterium
ATAGTCAGATCGTTTTGTCTATCCCCGCGGCTCTGATGGAAGAACGTATCTTTCAACCGCAACAATACCTTGGCACAGCTATGCCTGCTAACGCAGGTGCCAATGGCCTGTTCTCGCAATTTCTGACTATGATCGGCGCGCGCTTAGATAGTTTTGATGGCGTATTAGCACAACGCCTAGAAATCAATGCCTTAGATCTATTAAACACCACATTGGAGCACTCATCCGACGCCAGAAAGCACAAAATTTTAGATGCCGGTGTTAAAAATGAATACCTCTACCGTATAAAGACATTTATACGCTCGCGAATTGACGACGAAAACTTGGCCCCCGCGCAAATAGCGAAACACCACAATATTTCAACGCGGTACTTGCACATGCTGTTTGAAAAAGAAGATGAATCGGTATCGCGCCATATTCAAAAAGTACGACTCGAGTTCTGTTACGCAGCCATTAGGGATCCCGCGTCTTCAAAGTATACGATCGCCGAAATAGCTTACAGATTTGGATTCAGTGATGCGTCCCATTTTAACCGCACCTTCAGCGCACGCTTTGGCAATACACCCGCCAGTTACCGCAAAGTTAACCGATCAAAGTAGTGTTTGCGCAGAAATAAGAGACGTATTTACAAGTTACGCCAGCGTCAGTTTGCACATCTGTGTGCTATCAATATGCAAACTGCGGTTGGGGCCTGAAAACATACGCTAACAATCCCCTTATCGGGCAATATCCACCGATGGATTGCGTTCATAACTAAATGCAGGACGCAATGTCACCGTGTGCCACATAGTCGCCAGTATCGGCCAGTCTTCCGGCAGCGTCACATGGTGAAAACCCATGGTATACCACATAACCAGATCGGTATTATCAACCGATCGCTGTTGCCCTACCCACTGCATGATCCCTTCCGTACCTTCGCTCTGGTTGGGATATTTCCCAGAAGGATAGAGTTCGGTAGGATTGTGTGGCGTCACCCATAACTGCTCAGCAGACCAGGCCGCACGCTTCTGTGGAAAATCCTCAGCATCTAATTTGGACAAGTGGGTATGCCCAAGAATTTGATAGCTCTTGTGCTGGCCCAATTTATTGGTGACATTTTTATTTACGACGCGCCAGATTCCATCGTGCAACTGGTGTGACCGAGTGACCGCACCCTCCACGCTAGTTGGGTGCTCCACCACTTCCCAACCACTCAGACGATTATTATTCGGGTACCTGACTGGCGCAATTTCATCGGTTACGAAGCTGTTGTTGACACCGGCGACGTCCATATCAATACGAAAAGATATAAAATGATCGTGGTTTACGCCAACCAAATTAGGAGCTACCAAAGATCCAACCTTGGTTTCCGCCGCGGCAGTAGCATCCATCATAGTACGAGATTTTGCCGCTTTAACCGCATCCATCCCAGTTGCACCCACCTCTATTTTTAACAGACCTTTGGCACTAAACACATAATCCACAACATAGTCATAATTGCCAACCACAGGAATAGTGCGCACGACCAACTCAACCTCGGCCCTACCTTCATGAGTGCCATTGATCATCTCTGCATGACGCCACATGGGTCGTCCGGTATTTCGCTCGAATACCCCGATAACATTTTCGTATAACGCCGGTGTACCGTTATCGGCAGGTATAACCGCATTCAATAATGTCGCGTTTCCCGGCACATCGGTCCCTAACTCAAGCTGCGAACTCAGTAGACCAAAACCGTATTCGCCAATGTCCATGAAGCTACGATATTTCCATTCTTCCTCAGGACTCATATAAGGTACAAACATTTCATTGGCAGATATTTGATAGGCGACTGATTGACCATCAAATGCCGCTAGCGAGACCATCGCACCAAAGCGCTTGTCGAGACGAAAGTGAAACTGCCATTTGTCCCACTTAATCAGCCCATCTTCGAATGAAAAATTGTTGCCTTCAGCTGACTGCATTGTGACTTTTTTCATTTGCCGCGCCTGCGTCGAGAGCGCATCATAATCATAGATTATATCGTTGCGACCGACATCAGACTCGATCAATACATCGATTATCTGCTGCTGATTTAGATCTACAGTGCCAGAAATGCCATTGATAGGTTTAGCAAACGCGTTATATTTTGTGTCTTTAATATCCAAAAACCATAACTTCAAAAGGCGTTTATCGCGCGCCTCGTCAGCTCCAAAATAGCCAGTCGAAAGCGGCGCGACAAATATATTCTCAAGATCATAACCACGACGTTCTAACTCATCGGTAATGGTCTTGTTAGTTTTCCAAAGTGAGCCAGCGGCCATCCATTCCTCAAGAAGCAATGCCGACTGCACATCCTTCACCTGCTGCCAATCCAGCAGTGTGCCGTTACTGAGGTCAACAACAGCTTCAAATGTCATTGGGCCCTGACGTCCAACCACATTGGCCGCGCGAGGGATCGCATCACCGACCTTCCAGGCATAGACAAAGGTCTTACTAGGCTCGCTCAAGGTTATTTCAGGGAAGCGCGTCGAATCGTCATAGCGATCATTTTCTTTGAGGATAGCGATCACGCGAATTAGTTCTGTCTGGGTTAACGCATCGAGGGGATGCACAACATCGGGTGTGGTAACCGCATCATCTCCCCCTACGAAGTCGCTGGAAGCATCAGACACCGAGGGATCTTGGTTATCGGTATCCAAACATCCTGCAATTAATGCGGTACTTATGATAAGTGCTATTGACCCACGCTTTAATCGATGATTCATTGCCTTCCCCTTAAAAATTGTTGGCTATGTTTTAGTGATTTTAACTGTTTGTATCGATGTATATTCCTCGAGGCCATAAGAGCCGAATTCAACTCCAAAGCCCGATTGTTTGATGCCACCGAAGGGTGCATCCGGTTGCACCGCGCCGTGGTCGTTTACCCAGGCCGTGCCGCACTCCAGTTGCTGCGCCAGTGCGGTTGCCTTAGCCACATCTCTAGACCATACAGATCCGCCAAGGCCGTTATCATTTTGATTCGCGCGCTCGATAATAGCCTCAATATTTGAGTATCTAATCACCGGTACAATAGGACCAAACTGCTCCTCGTCAACCAAACGCGCACCATCCTCAAGATCGGCAACAATTGTCGGAGCAAAGAAAAAGCCATTGCCTGGAATTGCATGCCCTCCGGCAATAAAACGCCCACCATTTGCTCTGGCGTCCTCCGCCAGCTCCATAACAATTGCCATTTGGGCTTTGTTCTGAACCGGGCCAAGTTCAACGCCATCGTCCATTCCGTCACCCACAACTACGGCCTTGGCAAGATGCGCGAGCTCTTGGCAGAGCTCCTCATAAATCGACTCGTGCACATAAAGGCGTTTTAAACAGGCACATGTCTGGCCATTGTTGTGGAATGCTGCAGCAAATAATTTTGGTGCAATATCTTTAACATCGACATCGTCGAGAATAATTCCTGCATCGTTGCCACCCAATTCAAGTGTCAAACGTTTTAGGTTGGTCGAGGCCGCCTGCATAATGTTGCGACCAGTTGGCGTGGATCCTGTAAAGACAATTTTGTCGACATCAGAATGCTCCGAAAGGGCCGCACCAATACTGGCATCGCCAGTAATTACGTTCAGAACACCAGGCGGTAATATTTGGTTGGCCATTTCAACAAACCGAATAATCGCCAAAGGCGCCAATGGCGACGGCTTAATTACCACTGTATTGCCGGCTCGCAGCGCTGGAATAACATGCCATATAGCGATCATCAATGGCCAGTTCCAAGGGGTTATCGATGCCACAACCCCCAGCGGTTTGCGAAATACACGAACACTGGCTACATCGTCGTCCTGAACAATATCCACCGGCAGATCCAAGTCTGCCGTGTAGTGTGTCCAAGCCATCGATCCACCTACTTCCATACCCGAGCCAACGCCATTTAAGCCCGCCATCGGCTTGCCCGTCTCGGCCGTCACCAACGCCATCAGATCTGGCATATTGGCTTCAAGAGCATCGCCTAGCGCATGGATCTTTTCCTTGCGCTCGTCGTGCGAGGTTTTACTCCACGCTGGAAATGCTGCACGTGCAGCGGCGACCGCCCGGTCAACCATCGGAATATCCGCGATTTGACAGTGTGCAAAGACATTGCCATTAGCTGGATTGACTACCCCAAAGGTGGCTCCAGATTGAACTTTTTTGCCGTTGATTATGTTATTAAATTCTTCCATCATATCCTCATCGATTGTTTAAAGCTCAGCATTGCCAGCGCCCTCATCTGGTGCACCAACGTCGACATTAATAGTTTGCCCATCACGGGAAAATCAAATAACCTCGACGCAATTCTCGCAGACAATCGCAACGGCGTTGAAGTTACTACAACGCACTTTCCGTGTCTTACCAAAACTACGCATTGATGTTCTGTACAAGTATATATCAACTTTATGAGGCCAGTCTTGATGCGCGTATCCGGCGGTTGAAAATCGATTATATCTTCATAACATCGTCAAAAAACGCATACACAAGAGCTACGTCACGTGGGATTAAAGCATATTTAAGCGAGTCTATATTGTCCCTACGAGAACTAAAAAGTTGATCTAGCGCGAATTCTTTTTACAAGTTAGCAATAGCTCATCGAGAATGCAGTTAGACGATCCAGTTTTGTCACAATGTGAAAAGAATATTGTTGATGGGGGCTGGGCTTAAAATACTCCTGCGTTTGACTGCGATGGCGTGAGTCGTCGCAGAGGTGGGCTGGCGATCAAAGTACCCAAACGCGCGATAGACACTTAGCCTGTACTCGACTATCGTTGCACACAATGTAAGTTATAGCCAAAGGAAAAAAATTTGTGTCGCGGTGAAACACGTATACGTGGAACGTTGCTAATCACTTTAATAGCCAATCTGCTTGTACTTGCCGGCTGCGTCCAACAAGGGGTCGGGAGTGCTCCTGCAATGCTTACCTCCAACACAGTTAGTGATGCCAATTTATTAGAAATGAGCGCCACAGATGTGCTGCCACTTTTAACGTCTGGAAAGGTCTCGGTAGAACGATATATACGACTGTTATTAGGACACACAATTGGCTATGAACCTGTCCTAAACGCTTTTATACACCTCGATGAAGAAACGATTATGGCTGCCGCCAGGGCGGCCGACAAGAAACGAAATTTGAATCAAACACTCGGCCCATTATTTGGTATCCCCATTGCGCTAAAAGACCTTATCGTAACCCAAAACTTGCCCACAACTTTTGGCACCCGCACCTTCGCTAATTTTATTCCCACAAAAAATGCGCCCGTCGTAATCAGGTTACTGGCGGCGGATGCTATTATATTTGGTAAAAACAATGCGCAAGAGTGGGCCTACGGTTCGAACGGATATAACTCCCATTATGGACAACAGCTCAACCCACATGGTCCCAGCCATATCGCCGGCGGGTCAAGCGGTGGCGGCGCTGCCGCGGTATCCGCCAGAATGGTCCCGATTGCTATAGGTTCAGACACTGCGGCCTCGATTCGCGTTCCAGCAGCTTATACGGGACTCTATGGTTTCCGTCCATCAATGCAACGTTATGACAATACTGGTGTAGCGCCCATAGCCCCTACTTTAGACACGATTGGCCCCATGGCCCGTTCGATCGATGATTTAATTTTAATAGATCGGGTATTAGCGGATGATCAACGTACAATTTCTGTGCCTGACCTTACAGAGCTTCGACTCGGCGTTCCAAGCAGTTTTTTTTATGATAATTGCAGTAGCGAGGTAAAGACTGCGTTTCAATCACTATTGAGAACCCTGCAAGATGCCGGCGTCACTCTGATCGAGGCCGACTTACCCCAAGTCCAAGAACTAACCGAAGCGGGACTTTATGCTATTTTATTTTATGAAACATATCCCGCAGTTGGTACATTTCTC
>JAPKCN010000127.1 GCA_028822945.1 Porticoccaceae bacterium
CGCTCGAAAAAGCGCTTGAAAAGGAGAGCCAAGGTCTTCTAAAGCACATTAATAGAGGCGATTACGTCGTGGCACTTGACGTTTTAGGCCGCTCGATGAACACTGAGCAACTGGCCGGTAAATTACTCGACTGGCAGCGAGTGGGCGACACTCTGTGCTTTTTAATTGGTGGTCCAGATGGCCTCTCCAGCGCATGCACCGAGCGCGCCAACTTGCGTTGGTCGCTATCCGACCTAACACTGCCCCACTCGCTGGTGAGGATTGTGCTAATGGAGCAAATTTATCGAGCGTGGAGTATCAATACGCGCCATCCGTACCATCGATACTGAGTGACTAACTAACCCACATGAATGATGACTCTGCCTTTATCGACCTCACCCGACAGCATCAGATTTTTGTAAATCGCGTGATGGTCGCCTGTCTATTGGCAGTTATTTTAGGCATCGTCATTATTGCTCGGTATTTTGACTTACAGGTCACTCGGCACCAAGATTTTGTCACTCAAGCGGATAATAACCGTGTTCACATGCGCCCAGCTAGCCCGTCAAGAGGCTTAATATACGACCGGAATGGCAATTTATTGGCTGATAACAGACCTACCTATAACCTCACTATCGTGCGCGAAAGAAGCCCCGATATGGATCAGTTACTCACCGATTTAAGCGTCTTAATCGACATATCTGACCACGATGTTGTGCAGTTCCGAAAGCGTCTAAAGCGACGGAAACCCTATGAAAATACGGCCCTTAAGTACAGTCTCAGTGAGCGCGAACGGAGTATTTTGGCGGTCAATAGCTTTCGACTAGATGGGGCGGAAGTCTCGGCTCGGCTGACACGCCACTACCCCAGTGGAGAACTATTTGCTCATGTTATCGGTTATGTTGGGCGGATCAACGAAGCCGAGAGCCAGTCCATCGATGCTATCAAATATAGCGGCACTGATTCGATTGGCAAGATTGGTATTGAAAAATATTATGAGGAGAGCTTACTAGGCCAGGTGGGCAATGAGCATGTGGAGACCAATGCTCGCGGTCGCGTAATGCGTCGACTCAGTAAAGTCGATCCGTTGTCCGGTGCTAGTTTAACACTGCACCTCGATCGACGCCTTCAAGCTACAGCTCATGCTGCGCTTAAAGATCAACGCGCAGCGCTGGTCGCTATCGAGGTGAAATCTGGCGGCATCTTGGCGATGGTTAGCACGCCGAGCTACGATCCCAACCTGTTTGTGTCGGGTATCAGTCAAAGCAACTACTCGGCACTGGTGCAGTCCGAGGATCGCCCACTATTTAACCGCGCCATCCGCGGTCAGTACCCACCCGGTTCGACCATCAAACCAATGTTTGGCCTGATTGGCCTGCAAAATGAGGATGTCAGCTCAGAGCACCGCATTGATGATCCCGGCTACTTTTATCTGAACGGCGTCGAGCGCCCATGGCGCGACCACAATTTCAAGCGCGGTGGGCACGGCAAGGGGGTGGATTTGACCGAGGCGATTGTCGAATCCTGTGATGTTTATTTTTATAATATGAGTGTCGATACCGGCATTGACGTGCTTGCAGAGTACAGCCAGCAGTTCGGTCTAGGTAGCTTAACTGGACTGGACATCCCCGGCGAACAATCTGGAATTATGCCGACTAAGGAGTGGAAAAAGCGGGAGCGTGGCGAGGCCTGGTTTAACGGCGACACGATTAATACTAGTATCGGTCAGGGCTATATGCTGGCGACTCCATTGCAATTAGCAGTGATGTCAGCACGCCTGGCGTCCCGTGGAAAGGTTTTACAACCGCGGCTAGTCAAGGCCCGCGATGGCGTTGAAGAGCCCATCGCCGAGCAGTCAACGCTGATCGACATCAAAGCCGAACATTGGGACTATATGCACAACGCCATGCGCAATGTCATCCATTCACCCCGCGGCACTGCAAACTCCATCCGCAGTGGACTTACCTATCAAATGGCGGGTAAAACTGGCACCGCACAGGTAATCAGCATCAGTGCCAATGACGAGTATGATCGCGATAAAATTAATCAAAGGCAGTGGGATCATGCACTTTTTATCGCCTTCGCGCCGGTTGAAAACCCACAGATTGCCATCGGCCTAATTGTCGAGAATGGCGAACACGGCAGCTCCACTGCAGCTCCAGTCGCGCGCTTGGTAATCGACGAATATATGAAGAACCAAACCAAACAGCAGTTAGGACAACGGTAGAAGAGTATGCAAAAAGGCGATTTTGTACGGCAATTGCAGACACCAGGCGGCAGTATTAGGATGCGTCAGGCTCTCAACCTAGACTACATTCTGCTGGCCATTTTGCTAACCCTCTGTACTGTCAGCCTATTAGTCATATACAGCGCCAGTGGTCAGAGCACTATCTACGTCAAACGACAACTAGTATTTATGATGATAGGTTTAGTGGTGATGGGGTTGATGGCTCAATTTCCGCCGCGTGTTTGGGAGCGCTGGGCATTTTTGCTGTATATTGCCGGTGCTTTATCGCTAGCCGCAGTACTTTTGTTTGGCGTCGAAGTAAATGGCGCTCAACGCTGGCTAAACTTGGGCTTCACGCGACTTCAACCGTCGGAGTTTATGAAGATTTGCGTGCCCCTAATGATAGCTTCATACATAGCAAAAAATACCATTCCGCCATCTTTTAAACACGTAGTTCTAGCCGTATTACTCATATTTTTGCCGGCTTTCCTGGTAATTAAACAACCCGATCTGGGCACTGCTATTTTAATTTCGGTATCCGGCTTTTTTGTACTTTTTTTAGCCGGCTTACAACGCCGATACCTGGTCAGCGCCTTTGTACTCGCCTTAGCTGCTCTGCCCAGTTTATGGTTTTTTGTTATGCGCGATTATCAGAAACAACGCGTATTAACCTTGCTCAACCCCCAGCAAGACAAACTCGGAGCCGGCTGGAACATTATTCAATCGACCACTGCAATCGGCTCTGGTGGCTGGTCGGGCAAAGGGTGGACACGAGGTACGCAGTCGCAACTCAACTTTTTGCCCGAAAGTCACACCGATTTCATTATCGCGGTTCTCGCCGAAGAATTTGGGCTCATCGGGGTACTTCTGCTGTGTGTTCTATATTTTTTGCTGATTGGGCGTTGCCTGTTTATCGGGCTTAAGGCGACGTCGATGTTTGGCCGTCTTTTCGCTGGAAGTGTCGCCTTGACACTTTTTGTGTTTGTCTTTGTCAATTTAAGCATGGTGTCTGGAATACTGCCAGTGGTTGGCGCACCGCTGCCATTAATTAGTTATGGCGGCACCGCAATTGTGACCTTATTCGTCGGATTTGGTATTCTTATGTCCGTCGCTGGTGAATCGAAAAAACGTTAGGAGCAACGCTTGAAAAAATTAATTTGCAACCTTTTTCTGGTTGTCTGTGCCACAGGATCAATGGCCTGGGGAAACTACTCGCAACATCCCGATGGTGTGAAATTTGCGCAAACTATGATCGAACAACATCACTTTAATAGTGCGGAGGTCGACCAGTGGTTACAAAATGCGACCCGTATTGAGTCGATTATTGCAGCGATGCAACGGCCAGCTGAGAAAGTCAAACCATGGCACCAGTACAAAAAACACTTTATCTCCGATAGGCGCATTGCCGGTGGCGTCGAGTTCTGGAAAACGCACCGCACCACCCTCGAACGCGCGGAGCGCGAATTTGGCGTCGATCCGGCGATAATAGTGAGCATCATCGGTGTCGAAACCAATTACGGTAGCAATGTTGGCAACTATCGTGTGATCGATGCGCTGAGTACTTTAGCCTTTGACTACTATACTGAGATCGATAAGCGCGAGTCGCGGCGCCTATTTTTTACTGCCGAACTGGAAAATCTATTACTGCTTGCCCGCGACCAACGTCAGGACCCGTTGACACTGATGGGTTCTTACGCCGGCGCTATGGGTTGGGGACAATTTATGCCAAGTAGTTATCGCAATTTTGCTGTGGACTTTGACGGCGACGATTTTGCTGATATCTGGACTAACCCCACCGATGCTATCGGCAGTGTCGCCAACTACTTTACGCAGCATGGTTGGCAACCCAAGCAGGCGGTAGCTCTGCGTGCAATTAAGAAAACGCCACTGGATATGGCTGATCATGACGACTCGGAAACCGATTACCAAGTGGTCACCGGAGATACCCTTTTTGCAATTGCTAGTAAATACGGCGTCTCAACGGCCGAGTTACAGCGTCATAACAACCTTGCTAGCGCCGATCAATTGCTGGTGGGTCAACGACTGCAGATCAAGACTCACTTTACTGTTAACAAATTGGGCCGCCCTAGCATGTCGCTAGCAGAGTTGCGCCGCCGTGGACTGACATCGCGAGAACCCGCCGATGATAGCCGCCGTGCTCTGCCTCTCATGCTCGACAATGGTCGAGAAGACGAATACTGGCTTGGACTGGATAATTTTTATGTCATCAGCCGTTATAATCCGCGGGTTAAATATGCCATGGCAGTGTACCAACTGAGCGAACTCATACGGAGCCAATATTGTGGGTCAGAAAACCCTTGCTAGAGGATACCTGCTGCTCGTTAGTACAATCCTGATCAGCGCTTGCAGTCAGACGTCGCTTGTGGTCGACGAGGCGGATGGCGCCGGTGAGCGCGTCGATACCAGCCTGATTGCAAATCCAGTGCCGAAAAGAGAGCCGATAACTCGCGCTGGCAACAGTAATCCGTACACTGTACTTGGTGTAACTTATCAGTTGTTGCCGACTGCCGAAGGCTACAAAAAGGTAGGTACCGCGTCGTGGTATGGCAGTAAGTTCCATGGCCGCAAAACTGCCAACGGCGAGACCTATGATATGTATGCTATGACGGCGGCCCATCGCAGCCTGCCGATACCCGCCTATGCGCGGGTGACAAATCTATCTAACCAGCGCTCTATCATTGTACGTATAAACGACCGCGGGCCCTTTCACGAGTCGCGTATTATCGATCTCTCATACGTGGCTGCGCTGAAACTAGGCTTTGCCGATCGCGGCACCGCCGAGGTCGAAATCGAGGTCATCTCGCCAGCGAAACCAGTCTCCAAAGTGTCCGCTCTAGCTAGCAAGAACTTGACACCAAACGCCACTCCGGTCATGAGTATTAGCTCCGTAAAACCCATCGAGCACTTGCCGCGCCGCGGGGTATTCCTGCAGATTGGTGCCTTTACCCTAAGAACAACAGCAGACACCCTAAAGCAGGAGATCCAAGAGATGACCTCGCTACCGATCGAGGTTGTTCTACACCGCGAGCTATTCAAAGTCAAAATTGGTCCGATTAGAAATACGACTCGACTAAAAATGCTCGAAAAAAAAATTCGCCTTGAACAGAACATTATGCCCTTTATACTCTGGCCTTGAGGCACAATATAACAGCGTGAAAGAAGCCGCTTGGAAGCGTCAATTCAGCCGCATACTATGCCAATAAAATCGGGAGTGATAAGATACCGCTCCGTTCAAAAATTGCCCGACTAACTGAGAACTATATGCCCAAAAATTGGCTTTTCATCGCGCTGATTAGCGCACTACCGCTATTTCAGCCATCTCTGGCAGTGGCTCAGGAAGCTCTTCCTAAAGCCCCAGAATTAGCGGCAGAGTCATGGATTTTAATCGATGCGGAAACAGGGTCTGTACTTGCCGAAAGCAATGCTGACCAGCCCCTACCTCCGGCTAGTTTGGCCAAGATGATGACTACCTATATTGTCTCAAAAAAAATTGATCAGGGTGACCTAGGCGAATTCGACAACGTCACTATCAGCGACAACGCATGGGAAAAAGGCGGCGCTAAAACCGGCGGATCAACGATGTTTTTAG
>JAPKCN010000128.1 GCA_028822945.1 Porticoccaceae bacterium
CTAGTAACTGTTTATCATAGGGGTCTATCTGAGGATAAAATTCTTTCATAGACATTCACATCCTGTAAGTCAAAACATCACTCAGCCGACAACAACGGCGTTACTTAGTCAGCGGATTAAATAGTTAGATGACTATGTCAAAGTCCACCAACCCAAAATTGCTAGGTCGGATCCTCGTCGAGTAACCACTTTAGGATTCAAATCTAGTCGAGAAAATAATATTAGTGACGGTTTTTGATGCCGTCTAATCCTCTGGTCTGGTCAAAAGCCTGATCGAGTTCTTCCGTTACTTTGCTTCTAACACCACGATCAAATCGTGTGTTCCGATTACTGCATAGGCCTTAGTAATCTGAGGATATTGCTTGAGTTTTGTAACCATCAGACTGATAGCCTTATTCGATTCAAGTGTGGCAAGACTATGCTCCGAAACTCGGCCGCGCATATAGTCATTGCCCAATATGGGTAAGTAGCCGTTGATCATACCTTTCTTTTCGAGTCAGGTAGTACGGTCTTTGACCGTTGATCGGGATAAAAAGAACTTGCGCGCTAACCCTGCGATCGAGATTCGCGCGCCTCGCCGCAATAAAATTAACAATCGCTTGTCGACTTCATTGGTAATTATTTTGTCGGAATAATGGTGGTCACTGGCCCATCTGTGGATAAGGATAGCAGTTCTAAGCGTATTATCTGGTAACTCGAATCAGTAGACTAGTCAGCACTGACACTGCATTACGGATCTATGGCAAGATTACATTTAATTGCATAAAAAACATTTTTTGAAGATTAAAACGGAGTATTTGTTATGCACAATACTACTGCAACATTGGTAATTTTGGATGCTGGTAACCTGACCGAAATGGTCGTCGCGGATGCCGATGAAATGGAACTGGCGCGTCTTGCGCGCCGTTACAAGATTGCAACAGTTTGTTTAGGCACCAGTTATCAACGCGCTCTTACCGATCTTATTCATGGTTCATCGGCACTGTCAAATACCCTGCCAAGCGGTATAGGTTGTCTTGACGCCGTGTTGGTACTTGCGACTGCAACACCCGATCTCGACATGATCGAGCCGCAGCGTCGGACTAGGGCACTCGCTTTGAGTGCAAGTGCCTAGTTTGCGCATGTAAACGAATGGTTGCTAGAGCACAATATAGTAGCCGCCCGCACGCGGCACTGCGTGCCAAGAACCTACCTGTGTTATGATTTTTATCACGGTTTGTAATGCTCAGCCTATGCTTTGATGGGCAATTTTTCTATCTAAGGCTTTTTGGGTATCCATTGCTGATGCTGTGTTGTTAAGCGCGATGCGATGGAACAAACAATTATTCGCATGGAGCCTGTGGCTTTGCCGATGCCTTCGAACCGACTCTGAGATAAATAAAAACTAAAAGACAAATCGTGATCTATCCTCTAGGGTGCACTATGATATTTGCGATAATTATTGAGCGGTTTGCAGGCGGGCTTATTGGCAAGTAATGCTACTGCATGCGCCAATATGCGGGCAGGAGCCAGCGACATGACTCTTGGAGGACTTAGATTTTGGATGTAATCAGTAGAGAAAAAATTAACAGTTTAGTTGCCGACATCGATCCGCAAACGTTGCTGCACGACTCACGACAGTGCTTTATCAGTTATTCACAGGGGCGATCAGTTATCCCGCCCGTCGGAGAACTCATTTTGCCGGAGCGCAATGGTGAGGTGCATATCAAGTATGGCTACACCAAGGAAGAACCTTACTACTGCATTAAAATTGCCTCTGGGTTCTATGATAATCCAGCACTTAATCTGGATTCAAGTCAGGGCATGATGTTGTTGTTTAGCCAGATAACCGGGAGCCCGAAAGCGATCATACTGGATGAGGGCTACCTGACTAATCTGCGAACTGCGATTGCCGGTGCGGTGGTGGCCAAGGCGCTGGCACCTGCCGATATCACAGCTGTCGGCATTATAGGGACCGGCGTGCAGGCGCGTTTTCAGTTAGAGGAGCTGGTGAAAAGTGAGCTAGCCGTAAATAAGATCTGGATATGGGGCAGAAATCCAGTCAAGGCGTTGGCGCTACAGCGCGAATTTGCCAGTCAGTTTGAGGTCAATATTGCCTACAGCACCGGGGAACTGGCGGATAATTGTAATCTTATTGTGACCACCACCTCGTCTACTGAACCGCTATTATCAGCGGTTGATATAAAACCGGGCACGCATATTTCTGCGGTTGGGTCGGACACACCGCACAAACAGGAGTTGGCCAGCGATGTTCTTGGCAGTGCCGATTTGGTCGTCTCCGACAGTATTCCGCAATCTGCCAGTCGTGGCGAGATATATCGCGCTGTTGCAGCGGGAGATTTTGCCGACAATCAAGCCGTCGAGCTCGGTCATGTGTTGGCCGGAGATCACCCAGGTCGAACCTCTGGGCAACAAATTACCGTGGCCGATCTGACCGGCGTTGCGGTGCAGGATATTGCGATTGCCAACGCGGTTTACCGAGCATTCTTAGCTGTTTAGATAAGGCGCTTCCATGACCCGCTATCTGAGTATTAGCGACGGTGACAACCGAGTCGATTTTGAAACGGCTGTGCTTGCTGGCAGTGCCCCAGATGGCGGTCTTTATGTGCCAGAGAGACTGCCCTCGGTATCACTCGAGCAACTCACAAAATGGCGCCAATTAACGTACTCCGAACTCGCCTTTGAGATCATCTCATTGTTTATCGATCGAGCATGCGTGTCGGGTGCCGATTTGGAGCGTTTGATCGATACCAGTGTTAGCGATTTTTTCAGTCCCGAGACAGTTGTTCATCGGCCGTTGAATAGCCACCCCGAGGTGACGATTCAAGAATTGTTTCACGGCCCCACACTGTCGTTTAAAGACATAGCCATGGGTTTTGTGGTGAATTTGTTTGACTACTTTTTACAGCGCAGGGGCGAGCGACGCACTCTACTGGTGGCAACTTCTGGGGATACCGGTCCGGCGGCGGGGTACGCGGTTAGTGGCAAACAGAGTCTCGAGGCGTGGCTATTTTATGCCGCTGGGTTCGTCACTGAAGAACAAGAGCGACAGATGACGACGCTAATGACCGATAATGTTCATACCCTGCGGGTACTCGGTAGTGAAAATGGCTCAGATGATCTCGATCAGTTGATTTTGCAGTTAGTTGACGACCACGAATTACGGCAAAAACTGCAGTTTTCGAGTGTGAACTCGGTCAATTGGGCGCGGGTGATGATGCAAACTGTGCATTATTTTTATGCCTATTTACAGGTTGCCAAGATAATCGGTGAGCCAATCAATTTTGCTGTGCCCTCTGGGGGATTTGGCAATCTATGTGGGGGTGCGCTAGCACGCGAGATGGGTCTTCCGGTCGGACACTTTATCGTCGCCAACAATCGTAATAGCTGCTTAACTGAGCTTTTCGAAAGCGGCTTGTACCGAGAAAAGAGGGTACTGAACTGCCCATCTTCGGCCATCGATATTTCTTCACCAAGTAATTTTTGGCGCTATTTGTATTTTGCTACGGGCTGTGAAACGCATAAAATTAAGGCTTGGAGAGCGCAGCTTGCAGTAGCCGGAGAGCTGCAATTTGACGCGAATACTATGGCTCAGTATCGCCGTGGCTTTTTATCTCGGAGTATCGATGATCGGCAGACGCTCGAGACTATGGCTAGGCTTTATCACGATGAGGGTTATCTTATCGATCCGCACGGCGCGGTGGCGCTAGCGGCGTTATTAGATGTGCAACCGCACTTGATCGCTGACAGTCCGAGTTTGTGCCTCGCTACTGCGCATCCGAGCAAGTTTCCCAAAGTGGTGGCCGACGCGTTACAACTGCCGGTATCGGAATGTCCGCCGGCCACCGCACATGTATCGCTGCAACAGGCTAAATTGTTGAGTCAGCGAGTCTACGAGTGCGAGTACCAAAATATCCTCACTGTAGTTAAGAACACATTGTTAAAAGTACACGCTGACGGGGTATGATGGAGACGCAGAGTTCCTTGCTAGAGTGTTTGGCATCGGTCCGACAGACGTGCTACCGCACTCTCTCTAGAATCAGGCCGCCAAGCGTCTCTTCGCCATTTTGTAGATAGGCTTCTGTGCGCTTGAGTAGAGTTTTTTCCCGTCAACATAGTGAGAGATAGAACGTGTTGGTGCTTATCTGTAATGTCTGCCAGACCGGTCGCATCGATAAAATTAAATTGGAGAGAGCCAGGCGTTTCGTCTGGGCTTAGAAGCAGTCTCGGCTGATTATCAAGCTGATATACGGTTATCGAGTGTTTATTTGCTAGTGTCGCCATGTCGCTGTCATGCGTGTGCCGTTTGCGCGCCTCTCGAACAGCATATTGAAATCCCGCTATGATGCAAACACGCGCCAGGCCCCCACGAAACTGCTGAGATCGGCGAACGCACGATTGGCATCGACAGCATCGCGCGTGGGTTCTGCGCGCACCGATATGGCGTTCAGGCAAATTAATAGTCAGGTCGAGCGAAAAAGATTATGCATGGCGTGATCTTTCACAAAAAACAGTTAACCGCTGTCTAGCGGCTCTGAAATACAAACCGATTGTGCAATAAAAATCGGCTAAAGCCGCATCGCGGGCAGTCCTCTGGCTAGTGGTGAATAGAATAGACTATCTTTGAGCATTGCGAGGGGAAAATCTTTACTGTGACGGTCGCGCCCGGCAACCCTACTGCCGAGTTCACCTATGCTGTATTTGGAAGCTAGCTTGTGATTTATATAAGCATCTAAATAGCGTTCTGGCATATTCTAAGAACGCTATTTGGGCGTCGCGCAAGTAGCGGGGTCATGCATTCGATTCGCAATATTGCCCGCCATGCGAGTGTACTCGATGAGGCGTTTGAAGACGACCATTGGCACGAACTATTATTGCCTCGAATTGAGTTCGAATTAGATGTCCAAACATCGTTAAATTCATTACCATGCCGTCTTTTAACCGGCTGTCAGTTAGACAGCAAACTGGAGGACGCATTATGCCGATCTATAACCAAGCGAAGTTAGTCAGCGTGCTCTCTATATTGATCTGTGTGTGCCTGCCGATATCGGCTCAGACGCTGAACAGCGAGTCAAATGAGAACAATGCGAATGCCGCAAATGATCTGCGGGAACCTCTGTACACTCCGTTTTTAGAACGCTATGTACTCGACGAACTGAAGCAGTTGCGGATCGATCAGGCGAGCACCAAACAAGAATTGATACAGCAAATCCTCGATCGAGAACACCAGTCGGTAGATCGCGGGGTGGCCTATGCGACTAATACCATTACCTATTTCTTTTATCTGATTGCTGCTGCGACATCGCTATTGGTATTAGTCGGTTGGTCGTCGATGCGCGAGATAAAGGAGCGGGCGGAGTCGTTGGCGGATGCCGAGATCAGCCGATTGATACAGGAATACGAGAAACGCCTCGGTCTGATTGAGGCACAGATGAGGCAGAAGACTCAGCATATCGAGGAGAATCGCGAGGAGATTGAAATGACCAAAGAGATTCAGTCGCTGTGGTTGCGAGCGCAGCAGGACCCAGTTCCGGCGAATAAAATCAGTATCTATGACGAGTTGCTTAAGTTGCGCAGTGACGATGGTGAGGCGTTGACCTACAAGGCCGACGCGGTGCTAGAAATAAATGAACCCCAGTGGGCGATCAATCTTTGCCAGCAGGCTCTCAAGATCGATCCCGAAAATAGCCATGCTTTTTATCAATTGGCCTGCGCCTACACCGCATTGGAACAATTTGACGAGGCCGTACGCTATTTGGCCGAAGCTCTGAATCGCTCGGACAGTTATCTGGACGATATTCGTAAG
>JAPKCN010000007.1 GCA_028822945.1 Porticoccaceae bacterium
ATTGCGTTTAGTAACCATTAAAACGTTGTCGTTAGAGACATAAAATACACACCCGCAGTTGCCTAGTGCGACGGCGCGGACTAACAAGAAAGGATCCAATATGAGTGTAGCGAAATTAACAACAGTCAAATCTATCAGTGCATTGCGCGAGATCGAGATGCAAGACGCCTCACTCGATATATGGGATAAAAAATATCGACTCAAAGATAAGCAAATGGAGCCGGTGGACGCCGATATCGACGCCACCTATCGGCGCGTTGCACTGGCGCTGGCCGGAGTCGAGGACGAGCACCAGCGCGAAGTGTGGAAGGAACGCTTTGAGTGGGCGCTACAGCATGGTGCGATCCCCGCGGGCCGGATCATTTCGAACGCTGGCGCTCAGGCATACAAACCCGCCACTTCAACTATTAACTGTACGGTTTCGGGCATTGTTCCAGACTCGATGAAGGGTATTCTCGAGCGCAACCTCGAGGCCGGACTGACACTCAAAGCGGGCTGTGGTATCGGTTACGAATTTTCAACTCTGCGCCCCAAAGGCGCCTATGTTTCGGGTGCCGGCGCATATACTTCTGGGCCGCTGTCGTTCATGGATATTTTTGACAAAATGTGTTTTACAGTGTCCTCAGCGGGCGGGAGGCGCGGTGCGCAAATGGCCACTTTTGACGTCAGCCACCCCGACGTTTTCGATTTTGTGCGTGCCAAGCGTGAAGATGGACGGTTGCGCCAGTTCAACCTTTCGCTGCTAATTACCGAGGAGTTTATTCGTGCGGTGCGCGACGACGGCGAATGGGATCTGACATTTCCGGTAACCGCTAAAGAAGTCGAGGGAGGACTTGATATCAAGGGCGATAATATCGTTTGGAAAGCTTTCCCAACCGCCGAGGGCTACGTCAAAAACAAACAGGGCCTGGTTGCCTGCCGTATTTATGAAACTATTCGCGCGCAAAAATTATGGAATGCGATTATGTCGTCGACCTATGATTTTGCAGAGCCTGGATTCATTCTTATCGACGAGGTCAACAAAAATAACAATAATTGGTTTTGCGAAGATATTCGCGCCACCAACCCGTGTGGCGAACAGCCGCTACCACCCTATGGTAGCTGCTTACTGGGATCGATCAATCTGACCAAATTTGTGCGCAACCCGTTTACGGCGGATGCTTACTTTGACTGGGAGCAATACGCCGAAGTGATCGCAGTGTTCACTCGAATGCTCGACAACGTCGTCGAAATTAATGGACTACCGCTCGACAGGCAGCGTGAAGAGATTGAGTACAAACGCCGCCATGGTATGGGTTTTTTGGGTCTTGGATCGAGCATTACTATGCTACGCATGACCTATGGCGACCCCGAGTCACTTGAGTTTACTGAGCGAGTCTCGCGTGACATGGCGATCGCTGGCCTGCAGGCTGGGCTCGAACTCGCGCGTGAAAAAGGGCCCGCGCCAATTATGAACGATGCTTTTAAGGTCACCGCCGAGATGCTGTTTAAACAGCCGGACTTGGCCAGAGATGGCATCAAAGTGGGCGCGAAACTTGCCGGCAAAGTATTGATTGGGAAATATAGTCGCTATATGCAGCAAGTGGCAGAAGTGGCGCCGCAACTGGTGGAAGATATTATCGAGGAGGGTTGTCGATTCAGTCACCACACGTCAATCGCACCGACTGGTACCATCTCCTTGTCGCTAGCAAACAATGTTAGCAATGGTATCGAGCCGAGTTTTGCCCATCACTACTCCCGCAACGTCATTCGCGAAGGGCGTAAAACTAAGGAAAAGGTAGATGTCTACTCCTATGAGTTACTCGCCTACCGCACGTTAATCAACCCGCAGGCGATGCCGTTCAGCGCCGAACCTGAGCAGGCGCTTCCGAATTACTTTGTGAGTTCGGAAAATATTATGCCGAAGCAGCATGTCGACATTCAAGCGGCCGCGCAAAAGTGGATAGACTCTTCGATATCAAAGACCATCAACGTGCCTACAGATTGCGATTATGGCGATTTCAAGGATATTTATCTTTATGCTGCGGAGAAGGGTCTCAAAGGTTGTACCACATTCCGCTTTAACCCTGAGGCCTTTCAGGGCGTACTGGTGAAAGAACAGGATTTGGAAAATACTACCTACAGCTTTACTCTTGAGGATGGCAGCACGGTTGAGTTTAAAGGTAATGAGGAGGTTGAGTACGATGGTGAGATGCATACTGCAGCGAATCTCTTTGATGCCCTTAAAGAAGGCTACTACGGAAAATTTTAAGTGCGGTAAAACGCCGTTTTAAAGACCTTTGGAGAATTGACATGAGCAAAAAAATAGAACAAAAAATTGTCGGCTACAAAGTCGTCAATAAGGACGACGTGACCGAGGAGAAGCCGCAGGTCAGCGAGAGTAATATTATTCAAATGCATGAGAAAGTGTCGCGGCCTGAAGCGCTGTCTGGCAGCACCTACAAGATTAAGACGCCGCTGTCAGATCATGCCCTGTACCTGACTATCAACGATATTATTCTCAATGAGGGCACGGACCACGAACTGCGTCGGCCGTTTGAGATCTTTATCAACTCCAAGAATATGGACCACTTTCAATGGATTGTGGCATTAACAAGGGTGATATCGGCGGTCTTCCGTAAGGGTGGCGACTGCACCTTTTTGGTCGAAGAACTGAAAGCAGTATTCGATCCACAAGGTGGCTACTTTAAGCCGGGCGGTAAGTTTATGCCCTCGCTCGTGGCAGAAATCGGCTGGGCAGTTGAGGATCATCTGCAGAAAATTGGTTTGATGAAAGCACCTGAGATACCCCAACACCAACAACAGATTATGGACGCAAAACGCGCTGAGTATGAGGGCAATAGTGCGCCTGCAGGGGACTTTCCGGCTACCTCAGAGTTATGCAAAAAATGCAGTATGAAAGCGGTAATTCTGATGGATGGCTGCATGACTTGCCTGAGTTGTGGCGACTCTAAATGCGGTTGACATAGGATTGATCGAGCAATAAAAAGGCGACTTTTAGGTCGCCTTTTTATTGTCTGAACTACTCTCACAAAGACAACTAACTAAAAAATTGCCGGGGACAGCGGCCATCGATGGTGCGAACTAACACCCAGCAGGTTACCATAGGCTAGCATGCTGACTCACGTACAAGGGGATTGTTGCATTGAGTGATTTAAAACGGTTATTTGCTAGTAATTTAGCCTGGGCCAACGATATCAAACAAAAGCAACCTGACTTTTTTAGCCAGCTATCAAAGCAGCAGGACCCAGAATACCTGTGGATCGGCTGCTCAGATAGTCGGGTACCGGCAAATCAGATCGTCAATCTACCACCAGGGCAGATCTTTGTGCACCGCAATATCGCCAATGTCGTCGTGCACACCGACCTCAACTGTCTGTCGGTGGTCCAGTATGCGGTGGAGATGCTTAAGGTCAAACACATCGTGGTCTGTGGCCACTACGGCTGTGGCGGCGTCAAGGCTGCCGTAGATGGCGAGTCGCATGGACTATTGGACAACTGGCTGCGGCACATCAAGGACGTCAGCCGCTTACATACAGAACAACTCGCAGCGCTTGACGGCGAGGACCGATTGAATCGTCTATGCGAGCTCAACGTGATCGAACAGATGACCAATGTGTGCAACTCGTCGGTGGTGCAAAAAGCCTGGAGCAACGGTGCCGATCTATCAATTCACGGCTGGATTTACAGTATCGAAAATGGCATTCTCAAGGACTTGCTCAGTAGTATCTCCTCTCCAGAACAGCTGCACACAGCCTTCGACTATACCGCGCTCAACTAAACACTCGTAGCCTCTGCCAAACAGTGTCTGGCAGAGGCTACTGGCAGGAAGCTTGACGCGACGACCTGGCCACGCGGTCAGGTCGTCTTAGCAGCTAGTTTGAATGCCTCAACGAGCCGTTGTGCGCCAACCGTTGCCGGTAATTTACCAGTCCACACCGAATGCTCCAACTCTGGCACCAGTGCCTGCACTCCCGAATGTGCATTCAGCTCGGCAACCAGCAGTGCGCTGGTCTCGGCCCACATCCAAGCACGCGCCTGTTCGGCTCGGTGGGTGGTAAATTCACCCGATTCGAGAAGGCTTCGGCGCATCTCAAGCACTTGCTGCCAGACGCTGTCTATACCCTGTCGATCGACCGCTGAGCAGGTCGATACCGTGGGCTTCCAGGCACGGTATCGCGGTTTGATAAAATGCAACGCGGCACGATAATCAGCCATGGTGCGCGCGGCGCTATTGCGCTGCTCGCCATCAGCTTTGTTGACGAGAATGATGTCGGCGAGTTCCATGATGCCGCGCTTAATACCCTGCAGCTCGTCACCACCCGCCGGCAATAGCAGTAGTAAAAAAGCGTCTGTCATATCTGCCACCGCCGTCTCAGATTGGCCAACGCCGACGGTTTCGACAATGATTACGTCGAATCCGGCTGCCTCGCACAGCAACATCGACTCGCGGGTGCGTCGGGTTACCCCGCCGAGAATGCTGCCAGCCGGCGACGGCCTAACAAACGCCTGTTCGCGAAACGCCAATGTTTGCATGCGGGTTTTGTCGCCAAGTATCGACCCACCGGTGACCGCCGATGTCGGATCCACCGCCAATACCGCGACTCGTTGCCCAGCGTCAACCAGCTGGTTACCAAGCGCCTCGATAAAGGTCGACTTACCAACCCCTGGAGCGCCAGAAATGCCGACACGAATAGCCTTACCGGTGGCCGGCATCAATGCCTCTAGCAGAGCCACAGCGCACTCTCGGTGATCGCTGCGGGTCGATTCGACCAGCGTGATACCTTTGGCAAGTGCGCGGCGGTTGCCGCTGCAAATGCGCTGTTCTAGGGACGCTATTTGCGTCATACAATCACCTTTGTTGGAAGCGCCAGTTTAGCCAATACAAACATTTACCGGTAGCGTTCTAGGCAAATTCTATGATGATTTCGTCGACTGCAAGACTCGCGCCGACCACCGCATTAACCGACGCGACCAAGCCGTCCTGCAACGCGCGCAAGCTATTTTCCATTTTCATTGCCTCGACCACTGCTAATTCTTGGCCCTCTTTGACTTCATCGCCCGCGGCAACCGACAGACTGACCAGTAATCCGGGCATCGGTGACAGTAAGTATTTAGACATATCAGCCGGCTCTTTATAGAGCATGTGAGCACTCAGTTGCGCTGCTCGTGGCGATAGCACACGGGCGTCGATCTCGGCACCACGGGAACGCAAACGGTAGTGATTGACGCACCCATCGATCTGCACCGCAACCGATCGGTGGTTAATCTGAGCGACAAATAGTGGTTCTCCGAGTTCCCAATCGGTGTCGATCAAATAGTCGCTGCCGTCGACGACAATCCTGTAGCCATCATCAAGTAGTTCAGCGCGAACCGAGGTGTGCCGATCGCCGATAACCACAATCCAGTCCTGACGCGCCGGATACTCGTGACCACTCATCTGCTCCGACAACAACGAACCTCGCTCGACGCGCAATTGGTTCGCAGCAGCGGCCACGGCAATCACCGTGGCCGGATCCTCGCAAGCGACCAGATCAGCGCTGAAGCCATCGGGATACTCCTCGGCAATAAAGTTGGTAGTCAGACGACCGGCGACAAATCGCGGATGTACCATGAGCGCATTCAAAAAACTTATATTGTGGCTAACGCCGCGAATATAGTAGCGATCGAGAGCCCCTACCATGCGCTCGATCGCTTGATCTCGGTCGCTGCCGTAGGTGACTAACTTAGCGATCATCGGGTCGTAGAACATCGACACCTCGCCGCCTTCGTAGACGCCGCTATCGACGCGCACACCCTCTCCCTCGGGTTCCCGATAGCCAACCAAACGACCCGTCGAGGGTAAAAAATTGCGTAGTGGATCCTCAGCATAGATCCGTGATTCCATCGCCCAACCGTCGAGTACAACATCGCTTTGACTAAACGGCAGCGGCTCACCTGCGGCCACGATAATCATCAATTCTACGAGATCGCGACCCGTCACTAGCTCGGTGACTGGGTGTTCGACCTGAAGTCGGGTATTCATCTCGAGAAAATAAAAATTTCGCTCGGCATCGGCGATAAACTCGACCGTGCCGGCCGATTGATAGTCAACCGCTCGCGCCAACGCGCAGCTCTGCTCGCCCATAGCGCGGCGCGTTTCCTCGTCCAAAAATGGCGAGGGCGCCTCCTCGATAACCTTTTGATGGCGGCGTTGGATCGAGCACTCGCGCTCGCCAAGATAGATGGTGTTACCGTGACTATCAGCCATCACCTGAATCTCGATATGCCGCGGTTCTTGAATAAATTTTTCAATAAAGATCCGATCGTCGCCAAAACTGGAGCGCGCTTCACTACTGGCGCGTTCAAAGCCATCGCGACAACCCTGCTCATCCCAGGCTACTCGCATACCCTTACCTCCGCCACCCGCAGATGCCTTGATCATCACCGGGTAACCGATGTCAGCACTAACGCTAACCGCATGCTCGGCATCGCGAACTACGTCGGTGTAGCCGGGAACGGTGCTCACACCGGCCTTTTCGGCGATGAGTTTCGAGGTAATTTTGTCGCCCA
Organism: Porticoccaceae bacterium; assembly: GCA_028822945.1. Classification (GTDB taxonomy): domain Bacteria; phylum Pseudomonadota; class Gammaproteobacteria; order Pseudomonadales; family Porticoccaceae; genus TMED48. Next base: position 6,553 of record JAPKCN010000007.1, read on the forward strand.
TCGATTGAATGGCATGCTTCCCTGGGCCGATAAAAATAATACCAGCAGCATCGAGGGCATCCCTGAAGTCAGCATTTTCAGACAAAAACCCGTAGCCGGGATGCACCGCATCCGCCCCGGTCTGCTTGCAGGCGCGAAGGATGTTGTCGATCACCAGATAACTCTGTGCCGAAGCCGCCGGCCCTATGTGCACGGCCTCATCGGCCATGCGCACGTGCAGAGCGTCGGCATCGACGTCAGAGTAAACCGCCACTGTGGCGATCCCGAGACGCTTTGCAGTAGAAAAAATGCGGCAGGCTATTTCACCGCGATTGGCGACCAAAATCTTTTTTAACATAATCTATCGTTCTCAATCATTGTTAGTTAATGCTCACTTTCAACGTGAATTACTAAAAATAAGTATCTAGGCAAAGCGATAACCGAAGCCCTCAAATACCCAGCGGCCTAAAGCGGTATATTGCCGTGTTTGCGCCACGGATTTTCCAATACCTTGTTGCGTAGCATCGCCAGTGACCGCGCCAACCGACCTCGCGTACTGTGGGGCATAATGACGTCGTCGATATAACCGCGCTTGCTGGCGATAAATGGGTTGGCAAACTTGACCCGATACTCTTCGGTGCGCGCATCAATTTTTACCGGGTCGCCGATGTCCTTGCGAAAGATGATCTCGACTGCACCCTTGGCGCCCATAACCGCAATTTCAGCAGTCGGCCAAGCGAGATTGACGTCGCCGCGCAAGTGCTTTGATGACATCACATCATAGGCACCCCCATAGGCCTTTCGCGTTATCAGTGTGACCTTAGGCACAGTGCACTCGGCATAAGCATACAAGAGTTTAGCGCCATGCTTGATGATGCCCCCGTACTCCTGTGCCGTACCGGGCATGAAGCCGGGGACGTCGACCAACGTGAACAGCGGAATGTTAAAAGCATCGCAAAACCGAATAAAGCGCGCTGCCTTGCGCGATGCATCGATATCTAGACAACCTGCCAGCACCATCGGCTGATTCGCCACCACACCGACTGTCGAGCCTTCAATCCGCATAAAGCCAACGATAATATTTTTCGCGAAACTCACTTGCAGCTCAAAAAATTCACCCTCGTCGGCGACCTTGGCGATGATTTCGTGCATATCGTAGGGCTTGTTGGGGTCGCTGGGAATCACCGTATCAAGTGACATGTCGACTCGGTCCGCGCTATCCTCGGTGGGCCACTGTGGCGGTTTTTCTCGGTTATTAGCGGGTAAAAAGTTGAAGAAATGGCGCAGCTTAGCGAGCGCTTCAACATCGTTTTCAAACGCCAAATCGGCAACGCCCGAGATGCTCGAGTGGGTCATAGCGCCGCCGAGTTGCTCGGCACTGACCTCCTCGTGGGTAACCGTCTTCACTACGTCTGGCCCGGTGACGAACATGTACGAACTATCCTGAACCATAAAGATAAAGTCGGTAATTGCCGGTGAGTAAACCGCGCCGCCAGCACAAGGGCCCATGACCATAGATATCTGAGGCACGACGCCCGAGGCCATCACATTGCGCTGAAAGACCTCGGCATAGCCACCTAGGGATGCCACGCCCTCTTGGATTCTGGCACCACCTGAGTCATTGAGCCCTATTACCGGAGCGCCGACCTTCATTGCCTGATCCATAAGCTTACAAATCTTTTCTGCATGGGCTTCAGATAGCGCGCCGCCAAATACCGTAAAATCTTGACTAAAGACAAATACTAACCGGCCGTTAATAGTGCCATAGCCAATCACTACACCGTCGCCGGGGATTTGCTGTTCCTGCATACCAAAATCGCTGCAGCGGTGTTCGACAAACATATCCCACTCTTCAAAACTGTTGTCGTCGAGCAATAGTTCGAGGCGCTCGCGAGCGGTCAACTTACCCTTGGCATGCTGCGCATCGATGCGCTTTTGACCGCCGCCAAGTCGCGCCGACTGACGCTTTTGTTCGAGTTTGTTGATAATATCCTGCATCGGTGTCTCCGTTTGCGACGGCGGTCGATCAATACCGCCGCCCGTATCAGTTATATAAGGGTGTATCCGAAGGTTTAAACCGGCCTTTACACATTACGTTATCAATGCCAAAACCTGCTTGGCGGCCTCGGGAATATTGGTTCCCGGTCCAAAGATCGCGGCCACACCGACCGCCTCCAACTCGGCGTAGTCTTGGGGCGGAATAACACCGCCGCAAATAACTAGAATGTCGCCGGCATCCTGCGCTTTTAAGGCATCGATCAACTGCGGAACCAGAGTTTTGTGGCCCGCCGCTTGCGATGAAATCCCGACGATGTGCACGTCGTTTTCGATCGCTTGACGCGCAGCCTCGGCGGGGGTTTGAAACATCGGCCCGACATCGACGTCAAAACCCATATCGGCAAATGCCGTGGCGATCACCTTGGCACCGCGATCGTGACCGTCCTGCCCCATCTTGACCACCAACATACGGGGCCTACGGCCCTGTTGTTGAGCAAATTCTTCAACCTGCCGCTGAATATCCATAAACCCCTGATCCCCTTGATAAGACGCGGCATAGACACCACTGATCGATCGCTGTTCAGCGCGATGCCGGCCCCACTCAGTCTCTAGCGCATCCGAAATCTCACCGACGCTAGCGCGCGCGCGCGCCGCATGCACCGCTAGTGTTAACAGATTGCCTTGACCACTGCGCGCAGCCCCCGTGAGAGCGTCCAGCGTCGCCAAACACTGCGCCTCGTCGCGCTGCTCGCGCACCTGTTTAAGGCGCGCCACCTGAGACTCGCGCACCGCGCTATTGTCGATTGATAGCACGTCGACCTCGATCTCCGTCGCAGCCTGATATTTGTTGACGCCAACAATGACTTCCTCACCGCGGTCAATCCGCGCTTGACGGATCGCCGCCGCTTCCTCAATACGCAATTTTGGCATGCCCGACTCGACCGCTCGCGTCATACCACCGAGCTCTTCGACCTCATCGATCAAAACCTGCGCCGCTGCCACCAACTCGCCGGTCAAGGATTCGATGTAGTAAGAACCGGCGAGCGGATCAACGACTTGCGTAATACCGGTTTCCTCCTGAATTACCAACTGAGTATTGCGCGCAATGCGGGCTGAAAATTCGGTCGGCAGACCGAGCGCCTCGTCAAATGAATTGGTGTGCAGCGACTGGGTACCACCGAGCACTGCCGACATGGCCTCGATGGTGGTGCGCATGACATTATTGTAAGGATCCTTGCTGGTCAAACTGACACCGGATGTCTGACAGTGGGTGCGCAGCATCAGCGAGCGTGGATCCTTTGGCGCAAAATGCTTTTCCATCAGCGTGGCCCAAAGAATACGCGCGGCGCGTAGTTTTGCAATCTCCATAAAAAAATTCATGCCAATCGCAAAGAAAAACGACAGGCGAGGTGCAAAGCTGTCGACATCTAAACCCCGATCGATAGCGGTGCGGACATATTCGATACCGTCGGCGATGGTGTATGCCAGTTCTTGCACATTGGTAGCACCGGCCTCTTGCATATGGTAGCCAGAGATTGAGATTGAGTTAAACTTAGGCATGTACTCTGCGGTGTAGGCAATAATGTCGGCGACAATACGCATCGACGGGGCGGGTGGGTAGATGTAGGTATTGCGAACCATAAACTCTTTCAAAATATCGTTCTGTAGTGTGCCGGCCAACTGCTCCGGGTCCACTCCCTGCTCCTCGGCAGCGACAATATAACTGGCCATCACCGGCAACACAGCACCGTTCATGGTCATCGATACCGAGACCTTGTCGAGCGGAATACTGTCGAATAGAATCTTCATATCCTCGACCGAGTCGATCGCGACGCCGGCCTTGCCAACATCGCCCTCGACCCGCGGATGGTCTGAATCGTAGCCGCGGTGGGTAGCCAAGTCGAAAGCGACCGACAAACCCTGTTGGCCGGCGGCAAGATTGCGCTTGTAAAAAGCATTCGATGCCTCGGCTGTGGAGAATCCCGCATACTGGCGCACCGTCCACGGACGGCCGGCGTACATACTCGCCTTGGGCCCTCGCATGTACGGCGCAAAACCCGGCAGGCTGTCGATATGCTCTAGGTCGGCAGTATCCGCAGCGGTGTAAAGCGGTTTGATATGAATGCCCTCTGGCGTATGCCAAGTCATCTGTTCGGGCGTTAGACCGCGAGTTTCCTTGGTTAACAAGGCTTGCCAAGCGTCGAGGTCGGGCGATTTATTCTCTGACATAGGGGGTTTCCCTCAAGCGAAGATGCAACATGGGTGCAGCTTGCATGGATTAGTAGACTACTATGCCGTACGGAAAAACAGATGAACAGGGCAATTTACAGCAAAAAAAGCACAATTTTTGACATTTATTTAAGCAAAATTTGCCTTTTTGTGATTCAATATCAAAGTAAACTCACAATTTATAACGACAAGCACTAAGAATTACCGGATCCGAGCCTATGGCGACTATTTGTCAACATCATGTTACCGCCTGCATGGCCAGTGCCGCGCGGCGACAGATCTCCCAGCGGGCGCTGCTCGAACGCGCGGGAATCAATCCGCAACTATTGCAAAGGCGCGATCAGCGATTTCATACCGATCAGGTGGCCCGACTGTTTAAATGCGTACAAGACAGTCTGGACGATGAATTTATGGGCTTTACCGAATCGCCCTGTCGGGTCGGACTATTTGCCACCATGACCGATCTAGTTAGTCGCTGCGCGACACTTGGCGAACTGCTCGAACGCGCCATAAGATTTTATAATCTGGTCAACTGCGACATTGTTATGCACCTGTCACGACATACTCAACAGGCCTCTGTAAGTTTTACCATGCGCCGCCCGGAACTCGATAGTCAGCACTTTATGGCCGAGTGGTGGCTAGTCATCTGGCATCGCTTTCCAAGTTGGTATATCGGTGAGCCGATCCGCCTACAAGAGACCCACTTTACATTTGCCGCGCCGGCCCACCGCGACGAATTAAGCGTTATGTTTCCCGCTCAACTACAATTCAATTGCGCCGCCAATCAATTAATTTTCGACGCCTACTACCTCGATATGCCGCTGCGCCGCAACGCGCAGCAATTGCGCGACTATTTGGCAAATATGCCGGTAGATCTGATGACCATACCCGGATCTGCAGACACCTTAGAGTCGCAAATTGAGCGGCATATCAGTCAGCGCCATCCCGGCCGTCTAGAATTTTTTAGTCTACAAGATATGGCAGCACTGCTGGGTATTAGCGCACAAACGCTGCACCGACGCCTAGCCGCTAGCGATACCAGCTATCAAAAAATTAAGGACAACCTGCGCCGCGAGATGGCCATCCGTCAACTTACCGAGCAACGAATGACCGTCGAACAGGTTGCCGAGCGAGTAGGCTACAGTGAATCGCGGTCGTTTACCCGCGCCTTTAGACACTGGACCGGGGTCACACCGCGCGAGTACCGTAAACAACGCAGCACCGGCAACTAACTAACGATTGCCTCTAGCAACTTCAGGGATAGATCATGCGAACACCACTAAAACTCACCCAATTCAGCCATGGCGCAGGCTGCGGTTGTAAAATAGCCCCGGACAACTTGGCGCAGTTATTGCGCTCAGAGCTTTCGACTCCGCCCACCGGCAAACTTTTAGTCGGCAACCAACACAGTGACGACGCCGCGGTTTATGATCTTGGCGACGGTCGCGGAATTATTAGCACCACAGATTTTTTTATGCCGATCGTCGATGACCCTAGCGACTTTGGCCGGATTGCAGCGACCAACGCCCTCAGCGACATCTACGCCATGGGTGGCACACCACTAATGGCCATCGCAATATTTGGCTGGCCAATCGACAAATTGCCATTGGAGACCGGCCGACAGGTAATAGAGGGCGGACGGGACACCTGCCATCGCGCTGGTATCCATCTTGCCGGCGGCCACTCGATCGACGCTCCGGAGCCTATTTTTGGACTCGCTGCCACTGGCATCGTGGACCTCGATCAGCTCAAGAAAAATACTACCGCAAAGGTCGGCGACTCGCTATTTTTGACCAAACCACTCGGCATTGGCATTCTCACTACTGCCGAAAAACAGGGTCTACTAGCCGATCAACATCGCCACCTCGCCGTCGATAGCATGCTGCAGCTCAACGATGTCGGCTGCCTCCTAGCCGGTATGAGTGGAGTCACCGCGATGACCGATGTCACCGGCTTTGGCCTGATCGGCCACCTGCTGGAAGTCTGTCGCGGCAGTGGTGTATCCGCTCACCTGAATATGCGCGCGCTACCGCTGATCGATCACTGCGTTCTCGAGTACCGCGATCGCGGTGCCGTACCAGGCGGCAGTGCACGCAACTGGCGCAGCTATGGAGCTGCGGTGCTCGGTGCCAATACCGCCGATCAACAACTGTTGTGCGATCCACAAACCAGCGGCGGGCTGCTGCTGGCGGTGCGCCCGAGCGCCCACGATGCAGTTACCGCGCTGCTCGATAGGGCTGGTTGCAACGCTAAACCAATCGGCCAACTGCGGGCTCAGGGTGAGGCTGGGGCGCTTATTGAAGTAATCGATCGTTAGGCCGCGACCAAGCCCGTCAGTGTGCTATGCTCGGGGGTTGAATTTTCTCTACAAGAGCGCCAAAAGGCGATGAAAACACTCCCCGAGGTCGATGACTACCGCGCTCTGTTACTTGCCGAGACACCAATGCTCGACCTGCGTGCGGCGATCGAACACGCCTCGGGCAGCCTGCCCAGCGCCTATAATCTGCCTCTATTAAACGATGATGAGCGCCATCAGGTAGGTATTTGCTATCGCAACAACGGTCAGCAGGCGGCGATCGATCTCGGTCATCAACTGGTGATTGGTGAGTTGCGCGAGCATCGGCTGACGATCTGGCATAATTATCTAACACGCCATCCACAGGCAGTGCTGTACTGTGCTCGCGGCGGCCTGCGCTCAAAGATTAGCCAGCAGTGGTTAGCCGATAGAGGACTGGTCTACCCAAGGGTTGTTGGCGGTTATAAAGCGCTGCGCGGCTATCTTCTCGGGTACCTATCGGAGTTCTGCGCCAACGGCATGGTACTGGTGCTATCTGGCATGACCGGCACCGGCAAAACTACTATGCTACGGCAACTTGCACGCGCTATCGACCTCGAGGGAGCGGCCAACCACAAGGGTTCGAGTTTTGGCAGACCTCTCGGAGAGCAACCCTGTCAGGTAGATTTTGAAAACCGCATTGCACTAGATCTACTCAAGCTCTCGAATAGCGCTGACAACTCAAAAGCCGTCGTGATGGAAGATGAAAGCCGCATGATCGGCTCGCGGCAAGTGCCACCTGAACTGCTTGCGCGTATGGCAGATAGTCCGATCGCGGTTATCGATATGCCGTTTGACCAGCGCCTCGAAAACCTCTGGCAGGAGTATGTGGTCGAGCGCCATCGCCAGACTCTAGAAAAATACGGCGACGCCGGTGAAGAACACTTTGCCAGCTATTTAAAAGATAGCCTGTTACGGATTAAAAAACGCCTTGGCGGCTCGCGCACGCAGCAATTACTGGAGCAAATGGAACATGCCTTAGCTCACCAGCAAGGCGATCGGTTCGCCGCCCACCGGGACTGGTTAACTACCCTGACTCAGGATTACTACGATCCTATGTACCGCTATCAACTGGCGCAAAAAAAGCAGTCGATCGTATTTCGCGGCAGTGCCTCCGAGGTTGCCGAGTGGCTCACCTCGACTGCCGACCTGACTTAGAAATCGCAGGTAAAACCGAGTGATATTTCTGCTATATCGTGGGGGTTGTCCAAGGCCACCTGACTAAACTCGAGTGTCGCCATGGTGTTTTTTGAAAAAGCATAGCCTATACCTGCGCCGAAATTGATACCGTTATATTTTGTTTTTCTGTCTATCTTAAACGTATCATTATAAAAGCCATCGAAGATGGGCAATTCGAAACAAACATCGCTCGGCAAGGACGAAAATAGGGAACTAGATTGGCTCACAACCTCCCCGCGCGCGGCAAACAGGTTACCAAAAAACTCCATTGGCGATTTACCGGCAGCGGCGCCAAGGCGACTAACTCGAACGCTTTTACGTCTGCCTCTAGACTTACCTTGTCGGGAAAATATACCCCATGGGGGGAGTTATTCGCTGAGGGGTCTGACGCAAGCGAGCCTATTATCACGACTTCCTCGATGCGATTATCACCATAGTCGGATAGCTCAAGGTCATCGAGTTCCCGCCGTTAAACCGATAGTGAGCGGCAAGTTGGTCGCTAATGGTGTGCAAATCAAACAGGTCGATGCCGCCCCAACCAACCCTGCAATAAACACATCACTTGCCAAAACCACCGCCGGTAACGTCAGTGTCAACGCGACCAGCTAATTATATCCATGTAATCTGGTAACGAACTCCGTTAAAGTTTATCCAGCGCATGCAACCAGTAAGTAGCCCCTCGGGGCGAATTCGCGCTGAGTATAGGCGTTAAAATAAGGCTGGGCCGAAAAATTTTCAGCGTCGGCTGAGCCGGCGCATAGCGCGCTTTTATTGGCGCGGCTAAAAGATTTAATCACGGTTTGTGTGTGGCTTTTTGAATCAATACAAAGGGCGCAATTACCAACGCCCAAAACTGGCTATTGTCTCGCTGCCAGGCGATCGCACGCTGGTCATCGATTGGGTACACCGAGCCGTCGGCCAACCAAACAGCTAACAGGTCGCTGCGGTCAGCGCGCAGGGCGCGGCCGATATCGATTAGGTCGAGGCGCTCTACGACCCCCAATAAATTGCCCGCTGCGTGGTGGTGCGCCAGTTCCTGCCAGGCGATTAGCGCCGTTTGACGCACCAGTTCGGTACCGATTTGGTCGAGTTCGGAAGGCGCTGGACGTCGACTCATAAATAGTTTTACCAAGCGATCAACCGCCTATATCTGCCAACCAACAAAATTTTGTAACAACTGCAGACCGCACGTGGCACTCTTTTCCGGATGAAACTGCACCGCGAACAAATTGTCATGGGCGAGAGCCGCTGCAAACGGGATGCCGTAATGGCAGGCGCCGACAACCTGCGAGCTATCCGCCGCATCGACATAAAAACTGTGGACAAAATAAAACCGACTAGCCTGTGGTATATCAGCCCAAAGTGGGTGTTCGACTGTCTGTTGCACGCTATTCCAGCCCATATGAGGCACTTTCAAAACGCCGCCATCGGGTTGCTTTGGGGAAAATAATTTAACCTGCCCGGGTAGTAGGCCGAGGCAATCGACGCCGTCGTTCTCTTCACTAGTCCACATCAATGCCTGCATGCCAACACATATTGCTAACACTGGTTTGTTGCGGATCGCATCAGCGACCACTAGATCCAGCCCGAGACGTCGAATCTCGGCCATGCAATCGCGAATCGCACCCACGCCCGGAAATACCACGCGATCGGCCGCAGAAATCGTCTCGGCATCGGCACTCACCGAAATACGCGCCTCGGGAGACACCCGCTCGAGCGCCTTGCCAACCGAGTGTAGGTTGCCCATACCGTAGTCGATCACGGCGATATTCGGAGCTGCACGCGACACTACTGCGCACCGCATGTGATGCCAGTGGTTACCCGACTAATTGGCACTTACAGACATCCCTTGGTGGATGGCATTAGCCCTGCCATGCGCGGGTCGGGGGACGACGCCATGCGCAGTGCGCGACCAAAGGCTTTAAAAATTGTCTCGACCTGATGATGCGCATTGACGCCGCGCAGATTGTCGATGTGGAGCGTCATCAACGCGTGGTTAACCAGTCCTTGAAAAAACTCGCGGGTCAAATCGACATCAAAGTCACCAACTCGACCGCGGGTAAAGTCGGCATGCATAATCAACCCTGGACGCCCAGAAAAATCTAGTACCACCCGCGAAAGCGCCTCATCGAGGGGCACATAGGCGTGGCCATAGCGAGTCACACCGACTTTATCGCCAATCGCCTCGGCAATCGCCATGCCGAGCGTAATGCCAATATCCTCGACCGTGTGGTGATCGTCTATATGGGTGTCGCCGACAGCTTGAACATCCAGATCGACTAGCCCATGGCGGGCAATCTGATCGAGCATATGATTGAGAAATGGCACCGGAGTGGCAAACGTCCCACAGCCACTCCCATCTAGATTGAGGGTGACGGTAATCTGCGATTCCAGTGTGTTGCGCGTTACTGTCGCGGTACGATCAGCCATGGGGTCTCCACCTGCTTAGTGACAATCGATATCTTGTTAGAGTCTGTTGTGTGATGATTATACCCAAAAATGCGGTTGATAAGAATGTTCGCTACCGCTTCCATCGTGCGACTGGCTAGCCGTCGGCAGAATCAATCTATTTATAACCGCCGCGCACCGCGAAATATTTATTGGCAATATCCTCAGAATATCAAAAAATACCATGGCGGGGTATTCGAACACCCACCTCGCTGGCGTGACCAACAAATCTTCGAGTACACTAGAGCGCTGCATATCACGGATTGCTCAACGCAATAATGAGGGAGATACCTTGGAACGAACGATGAAGATACTGGCGATAACGGTGCTGGCGCTAGCAACGCTCGCAGCCCTACTCATTATCTATATATCGGTTTCCTACGATGCCAATTCGCTGCGCCCAGAGATCGAAAAAATGGCTCTTTCCGAAGGCTATATGATCGACATCGAGGGCGATCTCGAATGGAAATTCTTACCCAATCCAGGCATCTCGGTCGGTCAATTGAGTTGGGGAAATATCCAACAGACGAGTGGTAGTGTCGACCGATTAGTCTTTACCGTACTCTGGGGAGGCATGTTCGAGATGCTCGCCGCTAGAGAAGTAAATAGCGCGTCAGCGGATACCGAAGACCCGCAGGCCAAAAATCAAAGAATCGCCGCATTTGTGGATAGTATCCAAGTGCACGATGCAAGTATTGTCTTGCAGACCCCAGAGTTTCCCGCCTGGCACTTTAGCAATATTCAATTGCGCCTACATGATTTGTCAATGAAGGGCGAGCGCTTTCCGGTAGACGTCGAACTGCGCACCCTAGGTAATATTGAACTACAGGTTGCAGCGTCGTTGGCGATCGACCTAGCGGCGCAAACAGTTTCGATCGATGACCTCGACGCGGTGCTTGGCGATGCCAAGCTGCGCGGGGATTTAAAACTCGACGGCGCGCAGGCCACTGCAAGCGGTACTTTGCAATTGCAGAACGTCAATCTAAAAAAATGGCTTGGCAGCTTGCAAAAACAATTACCCTTGATTGATATACCGCGCACCTTTAGCCGTCAGGCACTCACCGCTGTAGGGACCAATATTGAATACAACCTCGACGCCAACGGGCTATCGAGTATTGATGCACAAATAGATATCGACGGTCAGATCCTAAAACTAACAGCGAATAGCGACGACAGCACTGGACAATTGCGGATTGCGATTAGCGCGGCACGCTTTGCCGCAGGCAACTATTTATCTCCAGCTGACGATAGCCAAGCGGGGTTGCCCGCAAAATCGCCAAATACTGCACTGTTTGCCCCGTTGGCACCGCTATTGCTCTGGCCAGGGCAGGCACAAATGGAATTTACTCTGGACACGCTACAAATGAATGGCTACGAAATTAACAATCTATATGCCAATCTATTTAGTAATCGCCATGTGGTGCGACTAGCATCGCTGAATGCTGATCTCTTCGGCGGTCAGTTGAATGCCCTAGGACGCATCGACCTGAGCGGTGCCGCACCGCAGCTAAACCTGCAGCCATCGCTCACCGGCATCGACCTCGCTGCTGCCCTTCCAGCGCTCGCCGACAATCACGATTTAAACGGTCGCTTTAGCCTCGAGGTCGACATTCAGGGCCGCGGCCGCGATAGCTCCAGACTGCTCAGTTCCCTGACCGGCAGTGGCCAATTTAAATTACTCAACCCGCGCTATGCGAACGTCAATATCGAGCAGATGTTCTGTTCGAGCACTCGTTTGCTCAGCGGCGGCGGATTGTCAAACCAACAGTGGCCCGAGGGTACCGACTTACAAGATATTGTGGGCTCCTTTCACCTGCAAAATAGCAATTTGTTACTGGATAATTTAACCACCGGCGTCGGCAATTTAAATCTTGCCGTCAAAGGCACAGTCGCGATGCCAGCCGGCACCTATCGGATCGAGGCGACAACTCGGCTCGACGGGACCAGTACGAGCAGCAATGGTTGCTCGGTAAACAAGAACTTTCGCAATCGCGCGATCCCGTTTGTTTGCAGCGGTAGTTTTTATCAAGAGGGTGACCCCACCTGCCGCCCAGACAGCAGCAACCTTAGTGAGAGCCTAAAAAATAAAGTACTGCAAAAACTTGGCGACAAATTGCTTGGTAAAGATGGCGAAGACCGCCCCGACGTCACCGAACTGTTTAAAGGACTGTTTAAGTAACTCTTTACCTATATAACCGAGGGCACAGATGGCATTGACGACGACGCAGTTTCAATCTGAGGTGCTGGCGTGGTACGACCAGCACGGTCGCAAAAATCTGCCATGGCAACAGAATATTGGTGCGTATTCGGTATGGGTGTCGGAAATAATGTTGCAACAGACTCGGGTCAATACCGTGATCCCATACTATCGGCGCTTTATGCAACGCTTCGCCGATGTGCGCGAACTGGCAAGCGCTTCGGCAGACGATGTCTTACATCATTGGACTGGGCTTGGCTACTATGCGCGAGCACGCAATCTGCATAAAACCGCAAAGATCGTGACAGATCAATACGACGGTAATTTTCCTGATGATCTCGACGCATTGAATGCCCTACCGGGGATAGGCCGCTCGACCGCAGGGGCTATTCGATCGATTGCTTTTCAGCTACCGGCAGCAATCCTCGACGGCAATGTCAAACGGGTATTGGCGCGCTATGCTGCCATCGATGGTTGGCCCGGCAGCAGTGGGCCACTGAAAAAACTCTGGGCGGTGGCTGAAGATCTAGCGCCACAGGCGCGCACCGCCGACTTCAGTCAAGCGATGATGGATTTGGGTGCGACGCTCTGCACCGCCGATCCCGACTGCCAGCGATGCCCAGTAAAACCAGCTTGCAAAGCTTTTGCAGAGGAAAATCCGCGGGTCTATCCGGGCAAAAAGCCGAAGAAAAAACTACCCGTAAAACACAGTTGTTTTTTAATGCTGCGCAACCAGCGAGGTGAGTTTTTATTGCAACGCAATCCACCAGTGGGACTCTGGGGTGGACTCTGGGTTTTCCCGCAGTGTGAGAGCCCTGATTTGATCGACGAGACCTGTGCGAAATTGGGTGTCAGCGCTATCGGTGCCGATGTATTAGCGGTCGAACGACACACTTTTAGCCACTTCCACCTCGACTATCGACCTGTTCGAATTCAGGCCGAGCACTACCGACCACATATCCTTGGCGAGGGCAGCGAACACTGCTGGTATGATCCACAGAGTCCAAGCAATCTGGGCATGCCGGCGCCGGTCGTGGCGTTATTTGCACGGCAGTGACTAACATGCAGCGCAACCAATGTTAAACTAGTTGTCATTTTAAACCATTCAATGAGGTATGCTATGGCTCGCACAGTGCTCTGCCGCAAATATAAGGCCGAACTTCCTGGACTTGCCACCCAGCCGTTCCCGGGACCAAAGGGTGAAGCGATCTTCAGTGACGTGTCGCAACAAGCATGGAGCGAGTGGATGGCGCATCAGACTACTTTGATCAACGAAATGCGACTCAACATGATGGATCTGACCGCGCGCACCTATCTGGCTGAGCAGCGTGAAAAATTCCTCGGTGGCGAAGAGTTTGATAGCGCCGAGGGATACGTTCCCAAAACTGAATAAGCCTTGACGAAAATTCGCCGAGAGGCTTTAATACGCGCGTTTCGTGGAGTCTATGTCGATCTGTTCTAGCGCCATAAGATAGATTGCTCAGCATCCCTAGAAATGCCCAGGTAGCTCAGTTGGTAGAGCAGTGGACTGAAAATCCTCGTGTCGGT
>JAPKCN010000129.1 GCA_028822945.1 Porticoccaceae bacterium
CTAACGGTAGGCGAGGTTGTCCCCATCGGGAAAGTGGCCGGCATGGCCAAGCGCCCCATCGATGGCCAGTTCGAGGCAAGGCATGATGGCCGCGTTATTGACACGGCGAGTAGGTTAGCGGTCGAACTGCCTTTGCAGTTAATCGATGCGCATAGTTTTATGCTTCTCGAGGGTGGTGCGATGCAGCGGCGCCAGTTTATAGATTGGGGGGTGTTCCACGTGGAACACGGGTATAGTGATGTGTGGAGGCGTTTCCAGAAAGCTCTAAAACAACGCAATCAATTGTTGCGTCATGTTAGAATACCACAGGATCAATTGGCAGTTTGGACGCGCGAGCTTGTTGGCTTATGTGAGTCTATCGCTTGTTACAGAGACGAATACTTAGCCGAATTAGAGCTAGAAGCGGTCAAAATCGCAGACTCTTTTGATGGCCTTGGCACCCTCGGGCTTGAGCATGATCGCGGATGGTTGCGTAATCTTGATTTGGCAGAGGTAATGAATGCCGATAATGCACGAGATTGCAAGTTTGGCAAGACCCACCATGGCGCGCACCGAGCGGATTTAAAGGTGCGAGTAGACGGCGAACTAGCTGATGAGCGGCTATCGCGGGGGCAGTTAAAGCTGCTGGTTTACGCGCTTAAGTTGGCGCAAGCCTCGCTTTACCAACAAAAGACGCAGCAGTCTTGCTTGTTTTTACTGGACGATTTGCCTGCTGAGCTTGATTACCACCATCGCAAACAGGTAGTGGAATGTCTAAACCAACTTGCTTGCCAGTATTTTATGACAGGTGTTGATAAGAGAGACTTTCAGAGTCTCGTTGAAAATACCGCGCACCAAATGTTCCACGTAGAACAAGGCGTGATCTTTCCACAAACAATTACAGGAAGCTGACTGCTTATGAGCGACGAAAATAACTACGATTCCTCGAGTATTACCGTCCTGAAAGGACTCGATGCAGTTCGAAAACGCCCCGGAATGTATATTGGTGACACCGACGACGGCACTGGGTTGCATCATATGGTTTTTGAAGTTGTCGATAATTCTATCGATGAGGCGCTCGAGGGTTTTTGCTCAGAAATCCGTATCGTTATTCACCCTGATGAATCTATTTCTGTGTTTGATAATGGTCGCGGTATCCCTACAGAGATGCATGAAGAGGGTGTATCAGCGGCTGAAGTCATCATGACGGTGCTTCATGCTGGTGGTAAATTTAACGATGACAGTTACAAGGTGTCTGGCGGTTTGCACGGAGTCGGTGTTTCTGTCGTTAATGCGCTCTCTCGTGAGCTACGATTGACTATTCGGCGAAATGGTAAAGTGTATGAGCAGAATTATGCGCATGGCGTTCCCCAAGAGCCATTAACTATGGTTGGTGATACTGAGGCTACTGGTACCGAAATACACTTTGTACCCTCGGCAGATACTTTTTCTAATATTCAATTTCACTTTGAAATTCTGGCTAAACGCCTACGTGAGCTTTCATTTCTAAATTCTGGCGTCGGTATTACGCTACATGACGAGCGTTCGGGTAAAGAAGAAAAATATGCTTATGCCGGTGGTTTGATGGCCTTTGTGGAGTATTTAAACCTTAACAAAACGACGGTTAACAATGTGTTACATTTTAATGTCGACCGCGCAGATGGAATGAGCGTCGAAGTGGCTATGCAGTGGAACGACGGGTTCCAGGAAAATTTATTGTGTTATACCAATAATATACCGCAACGTGACGGGGGCACTCATTTAGCGGGATTTCGCGCAGCGCTGACCCGCGGGTTAAACACCTATATAGAGAAAGAGGGTATCGGTAGCAAAGCCAAGGTCAATACGACGGGCGACGATGCTCGTGAAGGTCTGACCGCGATTGTATCGGTTAAAGTTCCCGACCCTAAATTTTCTTCGCAAACAAAAGACAAGTTGGTCAGTTCCGAAGTGAAAACGGCAGTCGAACAAGAGATGGGTGAAAAGCTTAGCGATTACTTGTTGGAGTTCCCACAGGAAGCTAAAGCTGTGGTGAACAAAATGATAGACGCCGCGAGAGCTCGCGAAGCTGCACGCAAAGCGCGTGAGATGACGCGCCGAAAGGGAGCACTAGATATTGCGGGGTTGCCAGGTAAACTGGCGGACTGCCAGGAAAAGGATCCGGCACTTTCCGAGCTCTACTTAGTTGAGGGTGATTCAGCGGGAGGCTCTGCGAAGCAGGGTAGAGACCGACGCGCTCAAGCAATCCTTCCGTTAAAAGGTAAAATTCTCAATGTTGAGAAGGCGCGCTTCGATAAGATGCTCTCGAGCGCCGAGGTGGGTACCCTTATTACCGCACTTGGATGTGGTATAGGTACATCCGAATTTAATATTGCTAAGCTAAGGTACCATACCATTGTTATTATGACTGACGCAGATGTCGATGGTTCGCATATCCGCACCTTGCTATTAACATTTTTCTTTCGGCAGATGCGTGAGCTCGTCGAAAACGGGCATATTTATATTGCTCAGCCTCCGCTGTATAAAGTCAGTAAAGGCAAATCGGAACAGTATCTAAAGGATGACGCAGCACTGACCGCTTATTTAACTCAGAAGGCTTTGGAAAATGCTAGTTTGCACGTCAACAGCAGTGCACCGCCTATTCAGGGTGTTGCACTGGAGTCGCTAGTGACTGACTTTCGTGTGGTGGCAAATATGATGGAAAGGCTGTCATTAGTCTACCCACTTAAAGTTCTTCAAGCACTTGTTTATGTTCAAGAATTCACTAAGGAGCTACATCTCAATGAAGAAAATCTAGCGCTATGGTGCGCTGAGTTAGATACTAAGTTGGATGCCGGAGATGGCGGAACCCATCGCTATACGGTAACCGTGAGCGAGGATCGCGAGCGTAATATCTTTCTGCCTAAAATTGAGATTATGGCTCATGGTGCGCCACAAAGTTACTCGCTCAGTCGTGATTTTTTTGCATCGAAAGAGTACCGGGCGATGTCCTCGTTGGGTAAAAGTCTTCAAGGATTGCTCGAGGAGAGTGCGACTGTAAGTCGTGGTGAGCGGAGTTTTCCGGTAACTGACTTTGAACAAGCTCTAGAATGGTTGATGTCGGAGTCTCGCAGAGGTATTAATACACAGCGCTACAAGGGCCTTGGTGAGATGAATCCTGGGCAATTGTGGGAGACTACTATGGATCCTGAAAGTCGCCGAATGTTGCGTGTTACCATCGACGATGTGATCGCTGCGGATCAGATGTTCACCACATTAATGGGGGACCAAGTTGAACCTCGGCGCTTGTTTATCGATACCCATGCTCTCTCTGTGGTTAACTTAGATATCTAAACTGAACCTCTAAAGTGTGGACAGTGCGACTACCGACCAATCATGGGCTATAGCGGTTAATTCTTTTGCGCTTTTTGTCAGCGTATCGATAGGCTTACCTATTTTTAATTTGATAGTGCCAGAATTTTTAGTAAAGCGGTGTGCCGGCCAGCAGTCGCCTGCATTGTGTACTATCGGTAGGATTGGCACGTGCTCGGACTTTGCTAGCGCCGCGGCGCTTGATTTGTAGCCTTTTAACTCTCCTGCTAGCGATCTACTGCCCTCGGGATAGATAATTACTTTGTTACCTCGGGCAAGGGAATCGCGGCCTTGTTTTAATACCTGTCTCAGAGCTGCAACTGGTTGGCTCCGTCTTATAGCTATTGGTTTGGATAATGACAGAGCCCAACCGAACAGGGGTATCCACAATAACTCTCGTTTAACAATAACACTCGCAGGTTTGAGCATTCGTTGTAAGAAAAATGTCTCCCAAGAGCTCTGATGGTTGCTGATCACGACGCAGGGACCATTAGGAATATTTTCAAATCCTGTAACAACGACTTCAATGCCGCAAGTCATCTTCAACCACCACGTTATAAGTCCACTGGAGGCGGTTCCGAGCGATTGCTGATAGGGTAGCGGTAGAAAAAATGTTGCACAGCAAGCTAAGCTGTTCGATGCAAGTAAAACTAGATATCCGGAGTAAAATAACAGGGTTCTAAAAGATGACATACGCCTAAATCTTCATTCTTGAGTTTTTTGCTTTGGCTAGCTCGCAGCTAATAGGGATATATCTGCAACATCGAGGAAAATACAGCGCAGGTTTTGCAATAAAGCGACCCGATTGTTGCGTACTTTAGGATCCTCTGCCATCACCATAACTTCATTAAAAAATCTGTCGATCGGCTCGTTTAGTTCGGCTAATAACTCCAACGCTCGGTCGTACTGTCTTTCGGTAATCAATGGAGGTAGTGCCACTTGCAGCTTTAAAATTGCCTTTGCCAACATAATTTCCGCGTCCTCTTTGAGGAGTATGGTTTTAATCGATACGTTTTCAGTAGATTCCTTTGCTAGGATATTAGCAACCCGTTTGTTGGCTGAGGCTAATGCTGCTGCCTCCGGACGTAGGCTAAATCGGTGCACCGAGGTGACTCGTGCATTTATGTCTAAGGGGCTAGACAGATCCAGTGCTGCCACTGCATAGTAACTCTCTACACGGACTCCTTGCTCTTTGTAGTAAGCCACAAAACGGTCTGCAACGTACGCGAACACCTGCATGCACAGCTCGTTGTTAGACTTATTTGACACCTCCGGCAATTGTTCCGCCGCTTCAAACATAGCTGACTTTAGATCAACATCTATATTGGATTCTATGATTATTCGCAATAATCCAAGACTGGCGCGCCGCAGAGCAAAGGGATCCTTGGATCCAGAGGGCTGTTGACCGATACTAAATATACCCACCAATGTGTCGATGCGGTCTGCAAGAGCGAGCGTTATACCCTCGGCACTTTGCGGTATTTTATCACCAGAAAACCGCGGTAAATATTGCTCATAGAGGGCGGTGGCAACGGCACTGTGCTCGCCGTCGTTATTCGCGTAGTAACAACCCATCGTACCTTGCAAATCGTTAAATTCCCCGACCATATCACTGATGAGATCGGATTTGCATAATAGTCCTGCGCGTTCGGCCCTCTCTGGATTACCGCCGGTTGCTGTGGCGAGCCAACGGCACAGTATTGCAACCCGTTGGGTCTTGTCGAACAAACTGCCTAGTTGTGCTTGAAAGACCACCTTCTCGAGACTCTGACGACGCTTTTCTAGGCTAATTTTAAGATCATTATGGTAAAAAAATGCCGCATCCGCCAAACGTGGTCGGATGACTCGTTCATTTCCGGCAACTACCTGAGCTGGATCTCGACTGGAAATATTGGCGACCGTTACAAAAGCTGGTAGGAGTTTATCGTCCTCATCAACCACATGGAAATACTTTTGATGGCCTTGCATTGCCGAGATCAACGCCTCTGCAGGGATCTGCAGAAACTCATCGTCAAATTGCCCCAAAAGGGGCACTGGCCACTCGTTGAGAGCAGCGACTTCATCTAGTAGTCTCTCGCTAATAACCGCCCGCCCGCCAAACCTCTGGGCTAAGTCATCTACCTCTTGGCGAATGCTATCTCGGCGGTCTGCAGCACTCGCTACTACAAAGTGATCGAGCATCTGTTGCTGATAACTACCCGCAGACTGAATTACAATGTCAGCCGGCGCATGAAACCGGTGTCCACGACTGATATTATTAGATGTCACACCGAGGATATTATAAGCCGGCACCTCTTCCCCGTAGATCACGACTACCCAACGCACTGGGCGGACG
>JAPKCN010000130.1 GCA_028822945.1 Porticoccaceae bacterium
CAGAGATTGCTGGAGAGTACTTAAAACGCGGTTCAAAAGTTTATGTCGAGGGATCACTTCGGACTCGCAAATGGCAGGACAAAGAAAGTGGCCAGGATCGCTTCACTACTGAGATTGTCGGTAGTGAAATGCAGATGTTAGACAGTCGCGGCAGTCAGGGCGGGGACTTCGACACCTCGCAGCAGGACTCCGGCTATCAAGCGCCTGCTAAACCGATACAAAACGCAACGCCATCATCGCCCGCGCCTAGCAATTCAGCAGGTGGTCAGGGATTTGAGGGTTTTGATGACGATATCCCGTTTTAGTGTCGCCATCCTGCCTGTTTGGAGGGTTTGAGAACCACATTGGTAAGGATAAAGTTGCACTACGAATATAAATCAAACCGTTAGCCGGCCATAGGCTTGCCCGGTAAAATGTTTTTCTAATATAGAGAGGTAACCAGTATGACGATTCAAGTAGGTGATAAAATTCCGCAGAGTTCATTTACGGTCATGGGCGAAAGCGGCCCTGAAGCGATGACTACAGAGGCTCTTTTTACCGGTAAAAAAGTTGTTTTATTTGCAGTGCCAGGTGCCTTCACGCCGGCCTGTTCAGAATCACATTTACCGGGGTTTGTAGTCCACGTAGACAGCATTAAGGCGCGCGGTGTCGATACTGTTGCATGCATGTCGGTGAACGATGTTTTTGTTATGAACGCTTGGGGTAAAGCAAGTAACGCTGAGCACTTACAAATGCTAGCGGATGGCAACGGCGATTTTACTGCGGCATTGGGTTTGCAACTCGATGGCAAAGTATGGGGTCTCGGTATGCGTAGTCAGCGCTTTGCTATGATCGTCGATGACGGAGTTGTTAGTTTGTTGAATATAGATGAAGCCGCGGTGGATGCGAGTAGTGCAGAGACAGTTTTGGCAGCGCTCTAGCGTTATCTTTTAGACTGGTATTTGCAAGGCAATGGTAGTGAAAAAAGTGAAATATAAAAAAGTGGCTGCATAGCCGCTTTTTTATATTTCTAATGTCGTTTCTCTAGCAACCTCTGTGCCTTTTGTCTGGCGCCTATCGCCCTTGTACTTAAGAGTTGAAGCGTTCCATCACCAGTGTCGCATTGGTACCGCCAAAACCAAAGCTATTTGACATGACCCGCTCTAATGGTTCCTGTTTAGTTTGCATCAATATGGGCAGGTCTTTTGCATACTCATCTAGGTTGTCGATATTACAGGATGCTGTGACAAAGCCCGCCTGCATCATTAATAGGCAATAGATTGCCTCGTGGGCGCCAGCCGCGCCCAGTCCGTGTCCAGACAGCGACTTGGTGGAACTGATCTGCGGGCAGTTGTCGGGAAAGGTGTTGCGTATTGCGCCGAGTTCTGCAATGTCGCCAACCGGCGTGCTGGTGCCGTGGGTATTGATGTAATCAATCGGCCCAGATGCGGTCTCCAGAGCCATGCGCATGCAACGCTCTGCGCCTTCACCCGAGGGGGCGACCATGTCGGAGCCGTCCGAAGTGGAGCCATATCCGGTTATTTCAGCGAGGATATTGGCGCCGCGATCGAGTGCATGCTGTAGTTCCTCAATCACAAGGCAACCGGCGCCGGCGCCCGGAGCGAAGCCATCGCGGTCGGCATCGTACGCCCGCGACGCCACTGCCGGAGTTTGATTATACTTACTAGTGAGCGCGCCCATCGCATCGAACATGCCAGCCATCGACCAATGCATGTCCTCCGCGCCGCCGGCAAAAATGATGTCCTGTTTACCCATCTGAATGAGTTCTAGTGCATGGCCAATGCAATGCGCGCTAGTGGCACATGCCGATGCAATCGAATAATTTACTCCTTTGATTTTAAATGGAGTGGCAACGCAGGCAGATACCGTACTGGCCATAATTTGCGTCACGCGATAGGGACCAGCGCGCTTAATACCGCGGTCGCGCATGACATCAATAGATTCGGTGAACATCTCACCGGATACGCCGCCAGATCCCATGACAATACCAGTACGCGGATTGGATACATGTTCTTGTCTGAGTCCGGCATCACTAATCGCGCGCTCTGTCGCCATGTATGCGTACGCTGCTGAGGGCCCCATAAAACGAATGATTTTTCGATCGATATGATCTTTAGGATCAATATCGAGCACTGCGCCAACATTACATCGTAATCCCATATCTGCAAAATCTTGCCGAAAACCTATACCCGAAACGCCATTTTTTAGTGAATTGGTAACCGTGAAACGGTCATTGCCTAGGCAAGATATAATACCCAAACCAGTAATTACTGCTCGTTTCATATTAGTCCCTCTGACTAGATGCCGGGTTGCAATTGTGTCGACATTAAAAGTTATCGGTGCTTTCAAACAGGCCCACTTTGAGGTCTTTGGCGGTATATATTTCGCGTCCATCAACTTCTACGGAACCATCGGCAATAGCCATTATCAGTTTGCGTTGAATCAGGCGATTGATGGTTAGCCGGTAAGTTACTTTTTGGGCCGTCGGTAATACTTGCCCGAAGAATTTCACAGCTCCGGCACCGAGCGCGCGACCGCGACCAGCATTTCCATTCCAGGCTAAAAAGAAGCCGACCAGTTGCCAGAGTGCGTCTAGGCCCAAACAACCGGGCATTACTGGGTCACCTTCAAAGTGGCAGTCAAAGAACCACAATTTTGGATGGATATCGATTTCGGCCACAATCTCCCCTAAACCGTTTGTACCGCTATGATTATTAATGTTGGTAATGCGGTCAATCATCAACATATTAGGCGCAGGCAATTTTGCATAAGTTGGACCGAATAATTCACCGCGGCTGGATGCAAGGAGCTCAACGCGGCTGTAAGAGGACTGTGGGGTGAAGCTCATAGGGGCCTTTAGGTATTGCTTTGATAATCCGCATCCTAACCAGTTATACGATGAGCGGCAACTGTTTCGCTGGAAAAGCGGAGACTAGCGCAGTGAAAAAACATCCATAGTCGAAGAATGAGCGTAATATTACTATTGACAGTTAAGCGGCCTCTGCCTAGCATAATCGACAGTTAATTTACGGCTCAACTATCCTTGATTAGTATCTTTCATAATTCCGTTAAAGGCGAGTTTGCCGCTGTCAATGAACTAATTGTCGGTAGTTTGCATTCTGATGTCGATCTCGTAGAGAATATTGGGCACTACATTGTCGAAGCTGGGGGTAAGCGCCTGCGCCCTCTGTTGGTGCTAATAAGTGCTATGGCCAATGGTTATCGCGGCGAGCAACATATTACCGCGGCGGCAGTTATTGAATTTATCCATACCGCTACGTTGCTCCATGATGATGTAGTAGATATGTCTGCTCTGCGGCGTGGTCGACAGACTGCAAACAGTCAGTGGGGCAATGCACCGAGTGTGTTGGTAGGGGATTTTCTTTACTCGAGAGCTTTCCAGATGTTGGTTGAAATTGGCAGTATGCCAATCATGGCAACCATCGCGGATGCCAGCAATCTCATCTCAGAGGGTGAAGTTCAGCAGATGGCCAATGCGGGAAACCCAGATATCAGCGAGGTAGTATATACCGAGGTTATCTACAAAAAGACTGCTGTGCTGTTTGAGGCCTCGGCGCGCATAGGAGCGATTCTTGCTAATGAGTCTCAGCAGGCTATGGCCGACTTTGGTAGGCACCTCGGCCTGGCTTTTCAAATTAGTGACGACGTGCTCGATTATCGTGGCGTATCTGAAGAAATCGGTAAGAATATTGGCGCAGATCTCGCCGAAGGTAAAATGACCTTGCCGCTAATTTATACGCGGGACAATGCCGATCCCGCAACCGCTAAATTGATTAGAGACCTTGTTAAAGGGCAGCACGGGAGTGAGTTTAATACTATATTAAATGTAATCGAGGCATCCGGCGGCTTAGATTATGCTCTGACAATTGCTCGAAGAGAGGCGGATCGGGCGCGGCTAGCGCTGGCCGACCTGCCGGATAGTCAATACACAGAAGCGTTGCACGCATTGGCCGAATTTGCAACAGCTAGAACGAGATAATGGTTTTCGCGGTGTACATTACGCAAATACCGACTATAGACATTATTGTCAGATTATTATTGAGATTATTATTAAAATGATAGCAGACAAAATTATCCCGAAATATGTATTCGTTGCCTCGAGAGCGCAGATATGGCTTTTTTATAGCCAATGTCTTTGCTATTATTTTAAAATACTTGAATTAAATTTAACTTTTAATCGAGATGTTATAAATCCTAGGAGAAATGAGTGATTATTGGAATCCCCTCAGAAATTAAAACCGGCGAAGCGCGTGTAGCGATGGTTCCGAGCAACATTGAGGCGATGGTGGGCAAAGGCGTAAAGGTCATGATGCAGACCGGTGCCGGAGTCAGTGCCGGGTACCTTGATGCCGAGTATGTATCGGTTGGCGCAACGTTTACTGATGATAGAGCAAAAATTTTTGCAACTGCTGATATTGTTGTGCAGGTGCAGAGCTTTGGTGCAAACAATGAAAATAGCGATGCTGATTTGGCTATGTTACGCGATGGTCAATTAATTATAGGCATGATGGATCCGCTGGCTAGTCCAGAGGCTGCGCGCGCCGTTGCTAGGTCGGGTGCCTCGGCTTTGGCCCTCGAATTAGTACCGAGAATAAGCAGAGCGCAAAGTATGGATGTGCTGTCGTCGATGGCGACGTTGGCGGGCTACAAAGCGGTATTAATGGCGGCTGCGGCGGCACCACGCATTTTCCCAATGCTGATGACAGCGGCGGGAACACTGGCGCCTGCTCGGGTCCTGGTCATGGGTGTCGGCGTTGCCGGCCTTCAAGCCTGTGCTACCGCCAAGCGCCTGGGTGCCGTGGTTGAGGCCTATGACGTGCGCCCAGCAGCGCGAGAGCAGATTATTTCGGTTGGCGCAAAACCCATAGAATTGGATCTGGATACCGGTGAGTCAGAGGGGTCTGGCGGTTACGCCAAGCAGCAGGGTGAAGACTTTTTAGTCCGACAGCGGGAATTGATGACGGCGGTTGTTGCGCAGCAAGACGTGATTATTACTACCGCGGCGGTGCCGGGATCTAAATCACCAATTCTGGTGACTGAAGACATGGTAGTAGCGATGAAGTCGGGGTCTGTGATTGTCGACCTTGCGGCTGAACGCGGTGGTAACTGCGCACTAACCGAACAAGGTAAAACTGTGCATAGTCACGGCGTAACTATTATTGGACCAGAGAATGTACCTGCTACTCTGGCCTTCCATGCGAGCCAAATGTATGGCAAAAATATTCAAACCCTGCTCGAATTAATACTCGATGACGAGGGTAACTTAGCAATCGATCACAGCGATGAAATTGTCGCGGGAACGCTAGTGGCTCACGCGGGTGATGTGCCCCATACACATATCCGCAAGTTACTTGATCTGCCTGCGCTCGAGGTCAAATCAGAATCCGTCGATGAGTCGACGACAGACTAATACAGGCTAAGGGAGTCTCATTAATGGAAGTTACTATATTGCTGTTGGCATTATTCGTATTGTCACTTTTTCTGGGTGTCGAGTTGATTACTAAGGTACCACCAACTCTGCATACGCCACTGATGTCGGGCACGAATGCTGTATCGGGGATTACGCTCGTCGGTGCTTTATTGGCGGCTGGCTCAGACACTTCGCCGCTAG
>JAPKCN010000131.1 GCA_028822945.1 Porticoccaceae bacterium
TTACGCCCAGTAGATTATCTGTTACACCGCGTAGTTGCAAAGGCTAATATGGTCGATAAGTCTAATTAATGATCAGACAAATTGTCGTTATGCTTTGCATGTGGTAATGCAAAGGAGTGGTATGATGATTCGCTCGGAGAGCGAGACTCGGCAGAGGCGCTGATTATTGTTGTTACTATATTCATTTATGTTACGGGTGATTGCGAAATGCGCGTATTGGGTATCGAGACCTCTTGCGATGAGACTGGGGTCGCTATTTACGATAGCGAAATGGGCTTACTTGCCAATAGGTTGTACTCTCAGGCGTCAATGCATGCGGAGTTCGGTGGGGTAGTGCCAGAGCTGGCATCGCGCGATCATGTGCGCAAAATATTGCCACTGATCAAAACGGTGCTTGAGGATTGTTCGCTGTCCAAGTCGGATTTAGATGGGATCGCATATACGGCTGGTCCTGGCTTAATGGGTGCCTTGTTGGTGGGTGGTTCATTCGCGACGGCTCTGGGTTTTGCCTTAGGCATTCCGGTGTTAGGCGTGCATCACATGGAAGGACATTTGTTGGCGCCAATGCTGGAGGAAAATCCACCGCCCTTTCCCTTTATTGCATTGTTGGTATCGGGAGGGCACACGCAGTTGGCCCATGTTGTCGATATAGGTCAATACACCTTGCTCGGTGAGTCGCTGGATGATGCCGCAGGAGAGGCTTTCGATAAGACCGCTAAAATGTTGGATTTAGACTATCCCGGAGGGCCACGAGTGGCAAATAAAGCTGAAAATGGTCAGGTAGAGCGGTTTAGGTTTCCCCGACCGATGACAGATCGACCCGGATTAGATTTCAGTTTTTCAGGTTTAAAAACCTTTACTCGAAATTTAATTTTCGATCATAGTAGCGATAACAGCTTGCCGGACGACCAAACTATCTGTGATATATGTGCCGGATTTCAAGAGGCGGTGGTTGATACCCTTGTTTTCAAGTGCCTACGCGCTCTAAAACAACAGGGGTTAAGCCGACTAGTGATTGCTGGTGGAGTGTCCGCCAATCAGCGCTTGAGGTCTAAGTTACACCAAGCACTAACCGCCGAGCAGTCTGAGGTGTTTTATGCGCGAAATGAGTTTTGTACGGACAACGGTGCAATGATCGCTTACGCAGGTTGCCAGCGCTTGCTTGCTGGAGAGCGCAACGGTTTGGTGATAACTGCTCAACCGCGTTGGCCACTTGATAGTCTGCAACCGCCGGGGGAGGCCGTGTGATGGATATCGTTTACATTAGAGATCTACGTATCGAAACCATTATTGGAATTTATGATTGGGAGCGTGAAGTTAAACAGGAAGTTAGCTTCGACCTCGATATGGCAGCTGATATTCGTCGGGCGGCGCGCACGGATGATATTCAATATGCGCTCAATTACAAGTCGATAGCTAAGCGCATTATCAGTTTTATCCAAGATAGTGAATTCTTGTTGGTCGAGCGTATGGCAGAGGAGGTGGCGAGTATTATCTTGCTGGAGTTCTCAGTGCCCTGGCTACGGTTAAGGGTGAGTAAGCCAGGCGCACTTCGCGGTTCGCAGGATGTAGGGATTATCATCGAGCGTGGAGAGCAGCCCTAATGGCGATTATTTATCTCAGCTTGGGGAGCAACATAGATGCGCACGCCAACATTGTTGCAGCGCTTGATGGCCTCGAAGAAGAGTTTGGTGAATTGCAAATATCGTCAGTATACGAAAGCGAATCTATAGGCTTCGAGGGTGATAATTTCTTTAATTTGGTGGTCGGCATTGAGTCCGACGAAGCCATTGGGGAGGTCTCTCGGAGTTTAAAAGCTTTGGAAAACAGCTGTCAGCGCGACCGCAGCGCGCCTCGGTTTTCAGCGCGAACTCTGGATATTGACATTCTCAGTGTCGATGATCGACACGCGGTTATAGATGGGATTGATCTGCCTCGAGGTGAAATTTTAAAAAATGCCTTTGTACTTCTGCCGCTGTCCGAAATAGCCGGAGACTACTTGCATCCAGTGGCTGGATTAAGCTACGGCCAGCTGTGGCAAGATTACGACAAGAGTAGCCAAAAGCTCTGGCCCGTAGCGTTCGCATGGCGCGGTAAAAATATAACTAGAGTGTGCGACTAAAGGCGAGTAATAAAATTTGATGGCGTGGAAGACTCAATTACTGTTCTGATGGGGCGCCGGATCGGCATTCGAGAGTGGCCTGCTGGTTTTACCGCGGCGCATGAGTCACAGAATCCTATTGGTCCAGACACAATCTACACGCGCATGGGGTGCGTGCCCCGATTGCACGCCGCTAAAGGATTACGGAAGTAGTTCACCACATATTAGCGATGCATGTGGCGATTACTTTTTTATGCAATACCCATTCGCATATACATTCTACTTAACAGGTCATACGCTTAGCTTTTGAGCCGCTATCTTTTATTTAAAAAGCACTTTTTATTAATTGTTTTATTCAGCGCCTACTAGTCAAACTCGCGTTTTCTGAACTTACTTTGATGCTGGAGTGCTCGACTTACTTCCCTCACACCAGAGATCAGCAAGCCAGTAAAGCTGCACGGCGAGTGTTGCCGGTGTTGGCGCGTTAGGTGCTCATGTAAACAACAAAGATGAGTGCATTCGCAAGCGCAATCAGCGAATTCTGGCAACCGTCGCGAGCGGAAAGGCGATTGCAGGTGTTATTGGGTATTACATGGATCTTCAAGTGGCTTGACTGCTCAAAAAATTGCGCAGTAGAGGCGTTCGTTCGTTTAGAGCGCTATGTCGATAGCATTCATCTAATTATGCCGACTTGTATTACATTCGCTATTCATAGTGGTGACATTGCCTCGAGTTGTTAGGCGCTACTACGAATCCGTAGCGTTGGTCATCGAAGAATATGACTAGACTTCGGAAGCTATAGGCGGTCACACGGATACAAGCAACCGCGACGCGCACAATAATCAACTGTCGCTGCGCCAGGCGATACCGGTAACCGACCATTTAGTATCGCTGCACAGAAACTGGGAGTGACCGGTTTTGGCGAGCAGATAGCTGTCGCTAGCAGTGCTTCCTTCGAGGAAATGCAACGCGATTGCCGAGTCGAAATCACTTTGCATCCTCAGACTACGGCGTGACCGTTAATAGCAATCAATATTATTGCCGCCGGAACTACTGTCGATATGAACTGCGGAGTAGTTGAAGAGGGTAATGTGACGGTCGATGAAGACCTAGATGGCGCGGCATTTGTTGGATTGGGTTTTTATCGAGCGTAAATCCGCGACTTGCAATCAAGGTCTCGGCTTTGTTTTGTAAAGATAGCTTGGCCATGACAGAAACCGATCAAGATACCTTAGTGGCAGCAGTTGAGGCCACTTCGACGCGACAAGTTATTATTACCCACGGCACCGGCCTATGTTGGAAACTGCTCAGGCATTTAAATTAGTTGGGGACAAAATTGTTGGGCTTACTGGTGCTATGCGCCCCGCGCTGTATTGCGATAGCGACGCGGATTTCAATTTGAGGCCGCAGTTGCAACCATACAAATTTTACCAGAGGGTCTCTGTGTATAAATAGGTATATTTTCGATGTCGATGAAATGTTTAAAACTAGCGACAAAAGCAATTTCAAGACTATTAGCAATGCCATTTCGGCAGGCGCTAACGGGTCCATTTTTTGATGTAAGACTTTGTAATAGCAGAGTTTAGGATCATTATGACCCAACATGTCATTGCGGAGGCATCGGCCACTGCTCGCATTACTCAGGTTGTTGTGACTAGCGCGCGTTGTCTGAGCGATTTTCCAAATCGTACGGATTCGTCAAACGTACAGAATATGGCTGAAGCCGCAGCGGAAACGGCCAGTTGGCCCGATTACGCCGCAACGCCGCTGGACCACCTACCAGAGCTCGCAGCGTTTTTGGGGGTCCGCGATGTATTGTATAAAGACGCGACAGCGCTCTTTGGTCTTGGCTCATTTAAGTCTCTGGGGGTGCCTATGCCGTATCTTTTTTAGTTGCTGAGCAGATCGCATCGGGGAGAAAGCCGTCAGATCTTGTGGTTACCACAGGCACCGATGGCAACCATGGTCGATCTGTAGCCTGGGGCGCTCAACGAGCTGGGAGTAAGGCTAAAATCTATGTACACCGACACGTCAGTCGCGTGCGCGGGCAATCGCAGACCTCGGGGCAGATGTTATTCGTGTAGACGGTAATTACGAAGCGTCACTAGCAGCCTGCAAGAGCGCTGCCGCTGCCAATGGGTATCGTATTGTATCGGACACGTCTTGGTCAGGCTATAGCACAATCCCGTTGCGGGTTATGGCTGGGTAGTCGTTACTGGCGCGCGAAGTGCTTCAGCAGATAGATGGTTTGCAAACCAGCCATGTTGTTTTACCTGTCGGTGTGGGTTGCCTAGCTGCCGGAGTAGTCGCGGGATTGTCGCAGGCGATGGACTATTAATTATGCAATATCGTTTCTGTTGAATCTGATATGAGTGCTTTTTTTTTGCGCAGTATTGAGGCGTAAAAGCTAATCCGCTGGGAGGTTTCTAAGGAAACGATGATGGCGGGATTGCCCTGTGGCGAAGTGTCACCGCTTGCCTGGGACATACTACAACCGACGTAGAGTCACTGTCTGTCGATTACCGGTGATGCTGTCGGCGCCTTGATGCGTTTTTTAGCGCAGGATTTGTCCGGCGGCTTAGCTATCGCGGCCGGCGAGTGTTCGACCGCTGGATTGGCAGCTTTACTCGCCGCTAATTGTGATGCCGATTTGTGGCGGAGTATGGGGTTCGATCGGAATGCAATGGTTCTCTTGATTGGTACCGAGGGCGCGACAGATCTCGAACTCTATAGGTCGATTGTGGATCGCGGCGACTAGTGCCAATTCAGAATAGACTGGCTCTGTTGGATTATAGGCAGTTTGAACTGCCTCCATCGACGGCGAGTGTTTGGCCAGTGACGTAGGTCGCCTCTACCGCCAGAAAAAATACGCTCTTGGCAATATCGCTCTCGCGTCCAAGGCGGCCCATGGGTACTTTGTCGAGCACAGAATCTTGTTTTTGTTGGTCGTCGGCTTCGTGCTCGGGCCATAAAATGGCACCTGGTGCCACGCTGTTTACCCGTACACTGGGCGCTAGTTCAAGTGCTAGTGACTTCGTCATAGCAATGTTTCCCGCTTTAGCAATGCTGTAGATGGGGTGTTGTTTTAGGGCTTGCCGGGCATGCATGTCAGAAATATTGACGATTGCACCTTCGCTTGCCTGCAATAGTGGCGCGAGTTCTTTAGATAAAAAGAAAGGCCCTTTTAAATTGCTATTGATAAGGTCATGCCACTGACTATCGTTGGTTTTATCAAGTGGAGTAGGGTAAAAGCTCGATGCGTTGTTAATCAGCACATCGAGGCGGCCAACCGAGTTTGCGAGGGCTACGATACGCTCTAATCCGGCCGCATCATTGAGATCGCCCTGAACCAAAAAACAGCTGTCTCCACGCACACTGTTGAGCGCTTCACAGAGCTTGTCGGCATCGGCGGCGGCACGGTCATGACGCCGGCGCTCGCGCTCATGACGTCGC
>JAPKCN010000132.1 GCA_028822945.1 Porticoccaceae bacterium
ATTAGAAATTTTACGCACAGTAAAAGCGGAATTAAGTCCACGGTTCCGCTTTTACTGTGCGTAAAATTTCTAATGGCATCGGGGTTGAAAGAACGTTTCAGACTTATAGCCCATTAGTAGATAGCATCGAAGTCAAGCGTCGTGGCGCGGTTCGAAGAGCCAAGCTTTACTACCTCCGCGAACGCTCTGGTCGGTCTGCGAGAATTAAGGAAAAGCTTGGATAGTCCACCGTTAAACGAGGGCATGGGACTGAATAGAACGCGTTTAGACAAAGCGGTCGAACGTTGATTCGGCCTCCAAAGTCTCTCGATGTATTTTACGGCGCTTGAGAAACAGCGACTGTTGAGCGTTGGCCCCGCGGATGTGCAACTCACATCCGTAGATGAAAATCACCCGTCGACTAGTAATTTATGCGCAGTTAAAACAACGCGCAAAGTAGCCACCTTCGCATCGTAGAATTTACTCTCGGATGCATCTCATGTGGAGGAGTTAAAGTAAAGTCAGGATTAACAGCTGGGTGCCCAAGTCGATAGCTAGGATGAGTGATTTTTGCGCCCCGCCACATGCGGTTGGTGGGTTTTGGCAGTCGCTATGGCATGTATCAGTTACGCGATCTGGTCATCGACTGCTGTGCGGTGTATATGCGGATTAGTCGCCAGGAAAAACTGCCGCGGCTAAACGAGTTGCGGCGCTACCTAAAACAACATTTTAATGTCGATGCTACGCCTTTGTCGTGTCAGCGAGCTACCCAACAATCAAATTCACTGTTCACCTTCTGCGCGTTGTGCGGCACTTTTTTTAATATTAAAATGTCGGAATCATTGTGATCGCTGAGGCCCGCAAAGGTCGTCCTGCATCGGTATTTTGAACGCCCTATTGTCGACTTCCCGAGTTGGATAAGAAACTCTTTTACAGGACACTTTTATCGGCATAGACTGAGGACCTCGACTAACTTGGTCAGCGGCCATAGCAGATTTTGGTTGCGCGGCCTTAGACTGTGATGCCATGCCAAAAAAACTACCTAATAGCGATCCATTTGCCTCGCGCGAAGCGCAAAATTATGCCTCCCCGGTACCCAGTCGCGAATTTATCTTAGATTACCTGAGCACTAGCGTTGGGCCCTTGACGCACGCGCAAATTTGTACCGACCTTGAGTTATTACATGGGGATCAACTGGAGGGTATGCGTCGGCGCCTCGTTGCCATGGAACGCGATGGTCAAGTGGCGTGTAATCGCCGCGGTGGCTATGGCACTTTGGATAAGCTTAACCTCGTGAAGGGACGAGTGATTGGACACCCTGAGGGTTATGGTTTTGTCAGTCCGAGCGGGGGCGGCAGTCAGGATATCTATCTTTCCAGCGCTCAGATGAAGCGAGTGTTCGATGGCGACATCGTGTTGGTGCGAATTTCCGGCTCGGATCGCCGAGGTCGCCCTGAAGGCACCTTGGTTGACGTGGTGGAACGACCTACAGCGCAGATAGTCGGGCGCTATTTTCGCGAGAGTGGCATTAGTTTTGTACGCCCCGATAATCCGCGTATCAGTCAGGATATTTTAATTCCGGCCGAAAACTTGGGCGGAGCTGAAGCGGGACAAATTGTACTTCTTGATATAGTCGAACCGCCGTCGCGGAATAGCCCGCCGGTCGGCCATATTATTGAAATTCTGGGCGATCATCTCGACCCAGGTTTAGAAATTGAAATGGCGATTCGCAACTATGCCATACCACACCGCTGGGGTAACGCGGTAACATTGCAGGCTGATGCCATTGCCGACCGGGTCGAACACGCCGCGCATCGCCAAGACCTTCGTGCAACGCCACTTATTACTATCGATGGCGAGGACGCGCGCGACTTTGACGACGCTGTCCACTGCCAATCTAAGCCGCGTGGGGGATGGCGATTAATTGTCGCGATCGCCGATGTATCCCATTATGTCGAGGTCGGATCGGCTCTCGATGTCGAGGCCTCAGAGCGCGGTAACTCTGTGTATTTTCCCAATCATGTAGTGCCGATGTTGCCAGAAAAACTCTCTAATGGGCTCTGCTCTTTGGTGCCGAATAAAGATCGACTTTGCATGGTTTGTGAGATGCACATCGACCCCTCGGGCGATATCCAGCGCTATCAATTTTACGAGGCGACTATGCACTCTCACGCGCGCATGACCTACACGCAAGTGGCGCAGATTATTGCTGAATCTGAAAACTCCGAGGCCCCGGCGGTGCGGCGACAATTTGCTAGCATTGTGCCGCAAGTGGATGCTCTGAACGAGTTATACCAGCGGCTTAATGAGCGGCGCGTCAGACGCGGTGCGATCGATTTTGAATCACAGGAAACGCGCATATTATTTGATGCACAGCGCAAGATAAGCCAGATTGTGCCAGTCGATCGCACGGCTGCACATCGCTTGATTGAGGAGTGCATGCTGTGTGCTAATGTGTGCGCCGCACAGTTACTTGAAAAAACCAAGGTTCCATCACTCTACCGGGTACATGAGGGTCCGAGTGAAGAGCGTTTGACTAATTTGCGCGAGTTTCTTGGCGAATTAGGTATTGGCTTGGGCGGTGGTGATGCGCCACAACCTGATGATTACCAACGTATTTTGCGGGCCGTTGTGGGTCGAGACGACGCATCGGTCATTCAGTCGGTATTATTGCGCTCGATGAGTCAGGCAGTTTATCAAGCTGACAATCAAGGCCACTTTGGATTGGCTTTTGACGCCTATACGCATTTCACATCGCCGATTAGGCGCTACGCTGATCTATTGGTTCACCGTGCCTTAAAGAGTCTCATTCGCAGCCCTAAAAAGATTGCTCAAGTGCGCAAAGCGAACTTAGAAGAATCGGTTGTTCCTGTTGAACCATATCCTTATGTGCAACAGCAGTTAATCGATATCGGCGCTAATTTATCAGTCACCGAACGGCGCGCTGACGAGGCAACGCGTGATGTGGTCAATTGGCTAAAATGCGAATATCTACTCGATCGCGTCGGTGAGGAATATACCGGCGTTGTCAGTGCGGTCACCGGTTTCGGTTTGTTTGTGATGCTCGATGGGCTATATATCGAGGGTCTGATTCATGTCACTGGTTTACCTAAGGATTACTACTATCACGAGGCTGCGCAACAGCGCATGATTGGCGAGCGAACAGGCCGTGTTTTCAGGCTTGGGCAGCGATTGCGAGTAATAGTAGCGAGGGTCAATCTGGAAGAGCGCAAAATAGATTTTCAGCTGCTATCGTCAGATCCTCCAGAGAACCGCGGTAGAAATGTTAAACGACGAGTTAGCGCGGATGCTGCTGATGCCAAGCCAAAGGCGAGCAAGTCTCGGCGTAGATCGTCAAAGAAGCGCACTGCAAGTGCAGGTTCGGCGCAAGATTCGCCTTCGCGCCGCGGTAGGGATAGTTAACCCTCGACTGCACCGTTGTCGTTTAAAAATCCTTCGATAACACGTGTGAGAACATTGCCTAGATAGCTGAGGAAAAGTGTCCCAGTTTCCGAGGTGTAATAGTGTGCGTCGCGGTGGCCCACCGAGAGCACTGCCAGTGGCCGCTTACTTTGAATGACCACCGCGGCGATCGAACCGATCGAACTAGCTTGCTCGCCAAAGAGAAACTCGCGCTCGCGATCGCGAACTACGCCACACAATACCTTAGTTTTTAGAATAGAGCCGATTTCTCGTTTGGCGGCCGCTTGACTCGCACATCGCGCCAGCGAAGGGCCTATTTTTTTGGCGGTCGATAACAGCGTTAAGCTACAAAATTCTACCGCAAAATCCCGATTTAGTCGGTCATAAAGTACTTCTACCATCTGCTCGAGACTGTGTGCATCGAGCACTGACAAAACTAATGTCTGAGTTTTTCCTAGTAATTGTTGATTTTCGTTAGCCTGCGCACTCAGCGCATCGAGTCTTTTACGCAACTCCTCATTGCGCTCTCGCAAACGCCCAACTTGACGTTCTACCAGCGAAATAGCGGAACCCGTAGCATGCGGTAGATACAGATCCTCGAGAATCTCGGGATGATCATACAAATAGGTTGGGTTTTCTCGCAAAAAATCACTGAAGGTCTGACTCATGTCGATTTGTTCACTGTTCTTCATAGCTTTACATACCCGTTGAATACATTGACGGCTGGTCCTGTCATATTGAGGGCATACCCCTCTCCCGGCCACTCTATTATCAGGTCGCCTCCTGGTAGCGACACCCTCACTTTTGATTCTAACAGTTGTTGTTGGATTCCCGCTACTACTGCCGCACAAGCACCCGTGCCGCAGGCACTAGTCTCGCCAACGCCACGTTCGTAGACGCGCAGTTTTATATGCTGACGATTATGCACTTGCATAAATCCAACATTGACTCGTTTACAGAACCGAGGATGCTGCTCTAGCTTGGGGCCCAAGTGGTCAATGTTGGCGTGTTCAACTGACGCTACTTGCAAGATTGCGTGGGGATTACCCATAGAAACCGCACTAATTTGATACTCTATTCGATCGACCTCGATCGGATAGAGTATCGCGCGCTGAGGGGCGTTAAACGGGATCTGCGCCGGTTCCAGTTCAGGCTGCCCCATATTAGCGGTAATCGAGCTGTCTGCATTGATGCACATTCCTACAGTATTGGTAATAGTTTGCACTTGTAGCGAGCGCTTACCGGTGAATTTTTTATCGTAAACGTAACGAGCGATACAGCGTAAGCCGTTGCCGCACTGCTCCGCCTCACTCCCGTCAGCATTGAAATAGCGCACTCTGAAGTCAAACTCTCCCTTTGACGGTGGGCCAACTAACAATAATTGATCGCAACCAACTCCGCGATAGCGATCAGCTATTTTACGCACTATGGTCGCATTGAGATGGACATGCTGAGTGAGTGATTCGATCACCACGAAGTCATTGCCCAATGCATGCATTTTGGAAAATTTCACCATCATAGCGATGTGTCCACGGGCAATAATTGTTCGCCTCGGGTCAGATCGGCCAAGCTCTCCCGGGCTCTTATCAGATGAGTTTGTGTTCCGCAAACCATAACCTCTGCAGGGCGCGGGCGGCTATTGTAATTTGAGCTCATGCTATATCCATAGGCTCCGGCGTCGCAAATGCAGAGTAGATCGCCGGCCCTGATGGCCATGGATCTATCGCAGCCTAAGACGTCTGTTGATTCGCATACCGGGCCGACGATGTCGTAGTTGTAGACGGGTTCAGCGCTATGTTCGATCACTGGTTTGATATCCATCCATGCTCCATATAGGGCTGGTCGCATAAGATCATTCATCCCCGCATCGACCATTGCAAAGTGCTTATTTCCATTATTTTTCAGGTATTGCACGCGGGTAATCAAGACTCCTGCATCGGCAACGATCGAGCGGCCGGGTTCTAGGACAAGGGTTTCGCGGCGCCCTTTGAAGTGCTCTAGTATGGGCTCGAGGTAAGCACCAATAGAAGGAGGTTGTTCGTCTCTGTAGCGCACCCCCAAACCGCCGCCAATATCGATATGCTTGAGTTCAATGCCTTTTTTTGCCAACCGGTCTGCCAGGTTTGTAATATGCACCAAGGCCTCAATA
>JAPKCN010000133.1 GCA_028822945.1 Porticoccaceae bacterium
TATGGTTATGACGCAACTGAAAAACTCGTTCAACGCCGAGCGATAGGGACGCAATGACCGGTTCAAAACCCAGCGACACTTCATCATCTGCATGCCAGTCAACACTGTCGCGGCCGCTGCGATAGTAATTCACTAAGGCTCGATTAAAGCGCTCCGATGTTTGCCTCTCGACACTCAAACGCAGCGTCTCCATCCACGGCGGGAACGCTACCGCTGGCATACAGATTCTCGAATACGTGTAGCTGGTGCCCGGTTCTCCAAACCAATTTTGTAACCGAGGTATGGGAATTTTCTTACCGACAATGTTAATTGTATCAGCTCGCCAGGGAGTTTCTGTAATCGCCGTTTGCAGTACTTCATCCGCCTGCTCACGCGCCAGCCAAGTAGGCCACAGAACTAGGTCAGACGTGCGCTCAGACGTTAGCCTGAGAGGAATCGTTTGTTCGCTAAAAAGATCCATAAATTGTCGGTTCGATCTCTAAATATATATCAAATTTTTCTTTGACCGCCCGCTGCATATGTTCGGCGAGCGCAAGTAATTGACGGCCACTACTGCCTCCGTAGTTAATCAATACCAGTGCCTGCTTGCTATGTATACCGACCTGCTCCACTCGATGTCCGCGCAAGCCACAACGCTCGATTAACCATGCCGCTGGAACCTTAGACAGCCCTCCAGCCACTGGATATACGGGTATCTGAGGTTCAGCGACCACCAGCGATGCGAGTTGCGTTCGATCGAGTAATGGATTCTTAAAAAAACTCCCAGCGTTGGGCCATAACGCCGGGTCAGGGAGTTTTGCGCGGCGAATTTCGGTAACCGTGTCGGCGATCAGTTGCGGTGTTACGCCAGACGCAGTTAAACTACCAAGTTTTTCCTCGAGCGCTGAGCGCAGTTCCGGATAATGCCAATTATTGATCGGTTTGGTTGATAGCTTAATACATACCTCAATAATGATATAATTATTGAGCTCGCGGTTTTTAAAGATACTGTCGCGATAACCAAATTCACAATCTAATCGATCCATACTGCAGATTTCACCAGTCCGTCTGTGTATCGCTTCCAAAGACACAAAGCGATCGCACAACTCGACTCCATAGGCGCCTATATTTTGAATCGGTGCAGCGCCCATGCTGCCGGGGATTAGGGCTAAGTTCTCAAGCCCAAACCAGCTATTGCCTAATGATGAAGCCACCAATGAAGACCAGTCTTCGCCCGCACCGACCGTGACATAAATATCATTGCCAGCACGACGATGACTGATACCGGCGAGCTGCACGAGCACTATCAGGCCGGCAAGCTCGCTTTTCAGCACCACGTTGCTGCCGCAGCCCAAAACCGTGATGGCGAGCTTGTTAGCATCAGCAAAGGCGACAGCTTGCTGGACCTCTTGAATAGTCGTAAGCCGGCAAAAGTATTCCGCTTTGGCGTCTAACGCCAAACTATTATAGCGTTGAAGCGACACCTGTCGACGGATATCTAAACTCACAGGTAATGCTTTTTAATATGCTGGAGAAGGCCCTCCGCAGCGCTTTCAATCAAATCGATAACTAACTCGAAGCCCTGGTCACCGCTATAGTAGGGATCAGGGACTTCAGCGTATTCAGTGGCCGCTGAAAAATCTAACAACAGACCCAGATGCCCATCGAAATCTGGAGGACGAAGCACCTCGAGGTCAGCTAAATTTTGGCGATCCATCGCGATAATATAGGCGCTCTTCTGGAAGTCTTTTGCCGTAACCAACCTCGATCGCAGCATACGCAAGTCAATACCTCGCCCATCGGCAGTAGCAACGCTGCGAGTGTCCGGTGCGTGCCCCAAATGCCAATCCCCGGTCCCTGCCGAATCGACGCTTATCCGCTGACTGTAACCGCGATGATTAATCATGTGCTGAAACACGCCATGCGCCGTGGGAGAGCGGCAGATGTTCCCAAGGCAGACAAATACCACCGATATTTTATGCATTATTTGCCTCCCTATTCCATAGCGGAATCACTCGAATATCCGCGTTTACTTTATCAGTTATGTTCATTCTTTAACACTTCGTCCAGTCGCCGCAAATCGTCCTCGGTATCGACGCCCGGCGGCACCTCATGGCTGGCAGTATCTATGTGAATATTTATGCCATGATACATAAACCTCAATTGCTCCAAACTCTCGGCACACTCAATCTCGCAGCGGGGCCAGGCGACAAATTGATTTAGAGTACCAACTCTGTAAGCATACAGCCCAATATGGCGCATCGCGGGCGACGAATCTGAAAACCGTTTATTCACACCGATAAAATCATCCCTCGGCCAGGGAACAGGTGCGCGCGTAAACAGCAGAGCAAAGTTGCAATGGTTGCCGACAACTTTGACAACATTGGGGTTCAGAAAATCCTCTAAGGTTTCGATCGGCTCACTCAAGGTGGACACTCCAGCAGCCGGATGACTCTCCAAATTAGCCGCAACTTGATCGATTACCTGAGGTGGTATCAGGGGTTCATCGCCCTGAACATTGACCAATATTTGATCGTCCGGAAAGCCTAACTGCATGGCCACTTCTTGCAACCGATCAGTGCCCGAAACGTGGTCTTTGCGGGTCATGCAGACCTCGACTCCGAGGCGATTGGCAAGAGCCTGAATCCGCTGATCATCGGTGGCAATCACGATTCGAGAAGCGGAGCTCTGCGTAGCTTGCTCCCAGACTCGCTGTAACATAGGTTTGCCCGCGATCGGTAAGAGCGGCTTTCCAGGTAGCCGGACTGAATCGTAACGCGCAGGAATAACGACAATAAAACTCATGGGCACCTCATAATATGGCGTATAAGCCAACGCCTAGACATCACGTCGCATGGTAGTCAATCGCGCAACTAAATCTTCGGCAAACTGGTCATCGATAGTTGCAGCTACCTCTAGGTACCAAAGATTAACCCGATCGCTAGCATTTAATTTAATCGCGTCTTTAGCGGTAATAATGACATCCAGTTTGTCTTTAAAACACAGGTCGCTTGGCGATAATGTGCGATGGTCTCCGTGCGCGTGTAACCTTACATTTAGACCGAGTGAGCCTAGCGTGGCGGCGAATCGCTGTGGTGCGCCGATCGCAGCGACGGCATGCACCGAGGTAGTCCCCGACCATTCGCTCGCTAGGCAGCTTTCGCCACTGAGTAGATTAACGAATCTGACGGGCACAAGATTGAATGAAGAGTGCTCTGAGGCAGCGTTGTCGAGTCGTCCAGCGCCATTGACAGCGATAAAATCAACCGAGGAAAGTCTGGATGGGGGCTCGCGCAATGGTCCCGCAGGCAGGCACAAGCGATTGCCAAACCCTCTCGAACCATCGATCACCGCAATCTCAATGTCCCTAGGCATAGCATAGTGCTGTAGACCGTCATCACTGAGTACAACATCGCAGTGGGAATTCTCGAGCAAATATTTCACCGCACGATGTCTATCGCTATCGACAACTACCGAACAAGAGCAGCTACGCGCTATCAACAGCGCTTCGTCGCCGGTTTTGACCACGTCACTGTCGGCCATGACCATCATCGGCCCACTGCACCTGGACCCCTTATAACCGCGACTAACAACGCCGGGGTTAAAGCCATGCGCGGCTAAATATTTGACTAGCGCTATGAGCAAAGGCGTTTTACCGCTGCCACCAATGGCTATATTGCCTACCACCACAACCGGCGCAGAGTAACGGCGGAGCCGGTATCGCCACAGTAAATATCGCCTCCGGAGCGCGCCGAATGTCTGGAATACTGCACTCAAAGGCCGCAAAGGAAACAGCCAGGCGCTATTGGCATACCAGGCAGTCGTCATTATTTTCTCTAGCGCCAAAACTAGTCAACTCGCTGCAAATCGAACTGATTGCTATAAAGATCTGCATAGCGACCGGCTTGTTTAAGTAGTTCTCGATGATTGCCGCGCTCGACAATCTTGCCCTCTTCAATCACCAAGATACAGTCGGCAGACTCTACTGTACTCAACCGATGCGCGATAACAAAGGTAGTACGATTTTCCATTAGACGCTCTAGAGCAGCTTGAATCAGACGCTCTGAATCCGTATCTAGGGACGATGTAGCCTCATCTAAAATAAGTACAGGTGCATCCTTTAAAACGGCTCTAGCGATGGCCAGACGCTGACGTTGCCCCCCGGAAAGCATCACACCGTCATCGCCAATTGCCGTATCGTAACCAGCCGGGAGCGCCTCGATAAAGCCATCTGCGTTAGCTATTTTGGCCGCAGCTCGGACTTTTTCCGGCGCTATTCCAGCCAATTCACCATAGGCAATATTGTTGTAGATTGTGTCGTTGAACAGCGTAACGCTTTGACTGACCAGCGCAATGTGACTCCGCAAATTAGCCAGCGTATAGTCGTGAATACTGATGCCGTCGAGTTTTATCTCGCCGCTCTGATTGCGATAAAACCGAGAAATTAAGCTGACTAAGGAAGTTTTACCGCTACCAGAGGATCCGACCAAAGCAATGGTCTGTCCCGGCGTCACCGCAAAATTAAGATTTGACAGAACCTGTTGGTCACTGCCGGGATAGATAAAGGAGACATCGGTAAAATCAAAACTACCCTCGACATGATCGCGACTCGTTTGACCGAGATCCTCCTCTTGATCGGAGTCAATTACCTCAAAGATAGTCTCGGCTGCAGCAATTCCGCGTTGAATTGCGCTATTAATTTCGGTCAGTTGCCTAATCGGCTTGATAAGCATTCCCGACGCCACCAAGAATTTAATGAAATCACCGGTAGTCATCGCCAACAACAGCGCTGGATTGAGCATAAAACTAGTGATTGCCGCGAACGCCAGTGATACCAATAGCATCACCAATGGATTACTCAAGCCCTCTGTCAACGCCATCTTCATATTTTGCCGACGATTGCTATGGCTCGCAATTTGCATCCGCGCGCGCTCGACCTCAGTGCCACCATACATGCGCACCTCACTGTATCCGTTGACAGCCTCTTGAGTTACATGAGTGACGTCGCCCATCGCAGACTGAATCCTCTTGCTAATACGCCGAAAACGCTTACTGACATAGGTTACCAACAGCGCAATTATCGGCATGACCGCAAGAAAGAATAGTGTTAATTTCCAATTTAAATACAATAAATAACCGAGTAACCCAACAACTAAGCTACCCTGCTGAAGTAAGGTCTTAATCGCTTTGGTGGCAGCCTCTGTAACCTGCTGAACGTTAAATGTCACCAGAGATACCAGGTGCCCCGACATCGACTGGTCGAAAAACCGAAACGGCAACAGCAGGTATTTATCAAAAATATCACAGCGCAGGGAGTGGACTAAATAATTGGCTATGTAGGCTAAGCCATAAGAGCCTATAAAATAGCCAAGCCCGCGTGCTGTGCTGACTGTCACCAAAAAAAACGGTATGACAAAACGTACGTCATTGGCCTGTTGCTCACCAA
>JAPKCN010000134.1 GCA_028822945.1 Porticoccaceae bacterium
CTAGCTTAGGCGCATTGATAAGGGGCCTCTTATGCAGGGTAAGTCTATATTATTGACCGGTGGTAGTGGTTTTATCGGGCGTCATTTTTGTCGGTCGGCAGTTCAATCTGGTGCAGCGGTTACGGTTTTGACACGCGATGTGAGATCGGCTGCAAAAGTTGTTCCTGAATCTGTAACGTTGTGCGCTCGTCTCGATCAAATTGACGCCGACAAGTCGTTTGATACGCTGGTAAATTTAGCTGGACAACCGCTGGCCGCTGGTCGCTGGAATGTCGCGCGTAAGCGCGAATTTTTTATTAGTCGAGTGGATTTTACCGCGCGTTTGGTGAATTTTTTTGATCGCCGAAGCCAGCCACCAAAACAGGTAATCAGCGGTTCTGCAGTCGGCTATTATGGTCCGGGTAAAGCACCAGTAAACGAGTTATCAGCACCGGCCGACGGTTTTTCGCATCAACTTTGCGATCGCTGGGAAGCAGCTGCCCGGGGCTTTGAAGGTCTGGGTAGTCGCGTCTGTTACCTGCGTACCGGCATCGTTTTAGGGGAACTCGGAGCGCTCGCACGAATGCTACCGGCCTTTCGGTTGGGATTGGGCGGTCCAATAGGAGATGGCCAACAGCAGATGTCGTGGATACACCGCGACGACATGATCTCTCTAATCGCGCATTGCATTGATCATCCGACGCTGAGCGGGCCGGTGAATGCAACGGCGCCTAAACCGGTGAGCAATCGTCAGTTTAGCCGAGCACTTGGGCGCGCGTTAGGTCGTCCCGCGCTGTTAGCAATGCCGGGAGCAATCATACGTCTACTGTTTGGTGAGATGGGTGATGAACTGTTATTACGGGGACAGCACGCGCTGCCAGAGGTTTTGTTAACCAGTGGTTTCAAGTTTAAATACCCTGATTTGGAGGTTGCGCTTGAAGCGTTGTTAGGTAAAAGATAGATTTTTTAGAGTATATAGTTAGTCTACTTGTAGCTTAAATAGGAGAGTATAAGTAATGCATGAATTTGCTAACAAGACGGTGGTTATTACTGGTGCTTCGGCCGGTGTCGGGGCAGCCTGCGCGAGAACTTTTGCTGCATCGGGTGCAAACCTGGTATTGGCGGCCCGTGGGGCACGTGCACTCGAGGCGATGGTTGACGAACTAAGCTCGCAGACACAGGTTATCGGTGTGCCTACAGACGTGGCCTATATCGCTCAATGCGATAGCTTGTTAGCCCAAGCGGATGCAAAGTTTGGTAAAATTCATGTCCTTGTTAACAATGCGGGTATGCATCGACGTGGCGTTATAGAAGCGGTCGATGCGCGAGCTATTGCGCAGATGGCAGACGTCAATATCCGCGCACCTATGTACCTATCGGCAGCTGTGCTGCCCTCTATGCGTCGCGCAGGCGAGGGAGCGATTGTCATGGTCGGTTCGCTGGCCGGTATGGCGCCGCTGGCTGGCGCTGCGACTTACTCAGGGACTAAATCTGGATTACGCGCTTTTGCTTTTGCGATTGCCGACGAATTGCGCGATAGTGGCATTCAAGTCGGAGTGGTATCGCCGGGTCCCATTGAGACCGGTTTCATTATGGATGATATGGACGCTGTCGAAGATATAGTATTCTCGCAACCAATGAGCACAGCAGTAGAAGTTGCAGAGGCCGTTATGATGTTGGCTAGAGGGCCGCGCAACGAAATAGCAATGCCCGTTGCGAGCGGTATGTTGACCCTTATAAGTTATTTATTCCCAGCTCTCCGTCGCTTGTTGCGTCCCGCGCTATATGCCAAGGGTAAAAAGAATAAAGCCAAATATAAACAATTACGGATGCC
This sequence comes from Porticoccaceae bacterium, assembly GCA_028822945.1. Lineage (GTDB taxonomy): Bacteria > Pseudomonadota > Gammaproteobacteria > Pseudomonadales > Porticoccaceae > TMED48. Next base: position 1,814 of record JAPKCN010000134.1, read on the forward strand.
AGCTGAGATCGGAGAGTAGTCGCCATGAAACTTAATTACAGTCGGCGGGGCGAGGGTTCTTCGGTCGTTCTAATGCACGGTATGTTTGGTTCGCAAGGCAACCTTGGCACTGTCGCCCGAGCGCTTAGTGAGAACTTTAACACCCTGAGTTTAGATTTACGTAATCATGGCGGGTCGCCTCACGATCCAATGATGAGTCTGGAGACTATGGCTGAGGATTTGATTGAGACACTGGATTCATTGGCGATTGATCGCGTAGCGTTACTTGGTCACTCGCTGGGGGGTAAAGTGGCGATGCAGGCGGCATTGACCTATCCCGAGCGGATTGCCAAACTGGTTGTGGCAGACATAGCACCTGTGAGCTACACCCAGAGTCACAATCCGATCTTAGACGCGCTTAGGGTTCTTGATGAAAGCGTTATTAGAGGTCGTAAACAGGCTGATGATATATTAGCTAGGTATGAGGGTGATGCAGGAGTGCGCGGGTTTTTGCTCCAAAATCTGTTGCGTGTTGATGGTGGTGAGTATCGTCTGAGATTAAACGTAGCGGCTATCAGTACGCATTACTTTCATGGGTTAATGGCCGCTCCAGAGGGACAACCTTACAAGCAACCAGTGTTGTTTATCAAGGGCCAGATGTCGGCCTATATCCAAGATAAACATCGAGAGAACATGCGACGGATGTTTCCGGCATCTACAGTCGAGGTGATTGACGGTGCTGGCCATTGGTTACACTCTGAAAAACCAAGCGAGTTTAATCAAATGGCAACAGATTTTATGTTGGATCCAGACACCAGAGGTTCCTCGACCTGGTAATTTAGATAGTTTTATTTATAAACCACTATACAAAGGAATCGCACAATGTTCGAACATCTCCAACCAACAAAAATGGATCCTATTCTAAGTCTCATGGCCGCCTACCGCGCCGACCCGCGGGAGCAAAAAATCGACCTAGGGGTCGGTGTCTATATGGATGATCGAGGTCATACGCCGGTGATGCGCGCAGTAAAAGAAGCTGAGGCGAGGTTGATGGAGTTAGAAGATACAAAAAGCTACCAAGGTATCGCTGGTGACCCCCAGTACAACGAGCATATCTTAGCGCTTTTGTTTGGCGCGCAGCACAGTATTTTAAAATCGGGTCGCGTTCGGACCATTCAGGCACCGGGGGGGTCCGGTGCGCTTCGCGTCGGTGCCGAACTGATTGGTCGAGCTAAGCCAAATGCCAAGGTTTGGGTGGGTATACCAACCTGGCCCAATCACATACCGCTTATCAGCGGTGCCGGCTTGAAGATCCAAGAATATCCGTATTATGACCTAGTAGCACGCAAAATTAATGTCGAGGCCATGATGGAGACACTGCGCGGCGTCCCATCCGGCGACATAGTGCTGTTACACGGCTGCTGCCACAACCCAACTGGGGCCGATTTGACAGAGGAACAATGGGATCAGATAGCCGACTTAGCCCTCGAACGAGGCTTCATACCCTACATTGATACGGCGTATCAGGGGCTTGGTGAGGGTCTCGAGGTGGATGCCTATGGCGTTCGCAGTATGGCAATGAAACTTCCAGAAATGATCATAGCCTCTTCATGTTCTAAAAACTTTGGACTTTACCGAGAGCGCACGGGTTCGATCACTTTTCTATCCGCAACGCCGGCTCAGGCCGATATCGTTGCTAGTCAAGCGATGTCTGTGGCTCGGCAGATGTACTCAATGCCGCCAGCTCACGGCGCGCTATTGGTGGCGATGATTTTAGGCGATCAGCAACTTCGTGCGCAGTGGAGCCAAGAGCTGGATGAAGTTCGCGACCGGATTAATGCTATGCGACAGCTTTTGACCGAGCGCATCCAGCAAAATGACGCTGGGATGGATTTTAGTCACATTCAACAACAGCGCGGCATGTTTTCGTTCTTAGGTATCGCGAGTCAGCAGATCGAACGATTACGCGATGAATATGGCATTTATATCGTCTCGTCGACTCGGGTCAATTTAGCCGGAATTAATTCTGGGAATATTGACTATCTTGCCGCATCGATGCATGCGGTGCTGGGTTAAAGTTTCAGCGCTAAGAGTAAGTTGGCAGTTATCTTTTGCGTGGAGGCGTCCGCACAGTCGATAACGATGTCGGCGTATTGGCGGTACAGCGGTTCGCGCTCGAGATACAGATCCTCGAAGGTCTGATCGGGACGTCGGGCTATGCCACGCTGCCCATAGTCGTCGATGCGCCGTTCGAGTTCATCGACCGAGACCTGGAGATAGACGACTTTCGCTAGGCTTTTAATATGCGCCATACCGGCAGCTGAATAAACCGCACTGCCACCAGTGGCGATAACATTGTTCGGTAACGGCACATGCAGCAGTGTTTGCTCCTCGAGCGTTCTCAGGTACAAGTAGCCCTGATCGTCTATGATCTCTTGCAGCGTTATACCGGCGGCCGTTTGGATGCCAATATCGGTATCGATAAAATACCAGCCGAGTTTTTTAGCCAGCAGTACCCCGAGCGTACTCTTGCCCGAACCGGGCATGCCAATGAGGGCTATGGACTGTGGGGTCGTATTAATACTGCGACCTGAGGCCGGTTTTTTATTTGCCATTAGATTTTCCCAGAATAAGCGGCTCGAGGCATCATTATGACTCAAGCTCAGTGGCCGAATCTAGCCATCGGAGCCAAGCTGATAGCGTTTAGTCATCGTAGTCGATGCCACGTTTGTCGGCGTACCGTTAAATCGCCTAAATATAACGAGTTTACTTAGCTGTGGCCGCCAAGCAATGCATAACCAATCACTATGTTGCTCGCGGAATGGGTATTGATAGCTAGTCAGCGGGTGATACCAAATTGTTTGTCAAATGCCGACCTTGGGAAAGCGCTATATATCGTTAACTGTGTATGATTTTACGAGATCGAGTCGGTCGACAACGGTGTCTGCATCCGCGGTATACATGCGATTTGCGTGTCCATCAGCGCAGTAGGAGCTGCAGGGGAACCCAAGGCATAACATTATTGATGAATTTACTACTGCGATCCCGGCAGTGCTATTTTTTACAACGATACATCGGGATGGCGAAATATGCATTTTTCGGGCGGCGTATTGAAATATATCTGAGTAAAGTTTTCCCTTTACGACCAAGTTTTCTGAGAAGCTATTATGGGTAAACCAGTTTACATAAGTCGGTCTTGATAAATCCAAGCACGAGTTTTTTAGGCGAGGCTACAGGTGCAATACATATAGGTATTTTCCTCATTTAAGTAGCGGATTAGCACCACCAATCGCTTGCAGTTCAGCGCGGTATTTACCGATTATCACCTGCTTTAATTTAGCTTTAAAGTTAGTTGGTATAGTTTTTCAATTTCAACTGTCAAAGCTGAATCAACAGCCTCATCCTAGATGCCAGCAAAGCGTATTCAAATCTCTTGTCTAGTAATTTTTTAGCCCAAAACTTTGTAGGCTTGATCATCTGCGATGTAAGCATTTATTTCACGGTCGAGCAGCACGCCATCGTAATCGAAGATTACATGCAAAACTTTGATCATATTTGTCGTGGTCTTATACAAAGTTTAAAAACTGTT
>JAPKCN010000135.1 GCA_028822945.1 Porticoccaceae bacterium
CTCGGTGGTTTTTTAGGGCGCGCATATGTACGCAACAACTCCGCGAGTGGCGTGTCGATGCGCGATATGGAAAAGAAAATCGCCGATAGCGAAGAACGCCTCAGGCGCTATGAGCAAGCTGTTACCGAACACTTTATAACACTGTCACATCACACTACGAACATGGCACAGAGCTACAGGGATATACACGAACATCTCGCTGCGAGTGCATTGAGACTAGCGAGCCCAGAGGTAAGCCAACAAATACTTAAAGGCGCAGCAACCGATCAATCGCTCACCAACATCGAGGCAGTGACCCTAAGAGATGGCGACGCCATAGAGGCGCCCAAAGACTATGCTCCGAAAGTACCCGGCGGCGTGTTGAGTGAAGCCTATGGCTTGAGCGAAGTGATAGATACGTTCGCAGCAACTGTGGAGCCTGCCGACAACCAGGCACAGCTTTCCGACCCAACTCTAAACGTCAGTTAAACCGATGCATGGACGATCAGACACTATTGCAACCGTTTAGACTTGTAGGATGCGGAGCTCTGGATGAGCCATATCAACTAGTACAACTAAGACTCACTATTGCGCCCGAATGCAGCAAACAGCTAAACCTGCCGAGAAGTCTCCTTATGCGTGTTTTTAATAATGCTGAGATAAGTACCATACACTCCGACACAAGAGCTTTTAAACGAATGCTTAGAGCATTTCTTGATGGCTTATGTAGTGTTTGTAAGGACTCGCGGGAACCTGATTATTTGGCCGTCTGTGCCGTTTGCGATGGCTGAAACATAGCTGTCGGCGATGTACGATACTACTCGAGTGCGCCCGGAAATGCCCTCAATGCATAGTGTCTCCGCCACCTTACCGATGCTGTATCGGTGCCTTGCACTGCCACCCATAGATGCATTACTTAATTGACGCTGTTAAACGCGACGCCTCTGTCCGAATAACACAAAAATTGACCCGACAGTGCGCTACCATTCTTCGTTTGAGATACCAACAGCATTTGCCAGATTTGACTACACCGGTGCCTCTAAGCTAGTCAAAGTAACTCCAGCGCGGCTTTAACCAATGCGATTTAATAACACATCGCCTCTGTCAAGTATTCGGAAAAATAAAATTGCGCAGCGATATATGTCGCCGCTCAGTGCGTGCAGCAGCGGAGCGCCAGCAATCCAAAATAAATCGCAAACGCAGCGCTGCCAAGACCTTTAGCTGTAAAATATATCTCGAGCAACACATCCTATGCGATCTTAGACGACTTGTTCACCACCGATGCAACTGCGGCATCTCTAACAACGGCATTACTGGCAGCTGGTGCGTGACACGTCGACATTTGATGTCTGGCAAAAATGGACTGGCATAATCCTTAGCAGTACCGCAAAATGTTGCTCATGATAGAACTGACCACGACTGAAATAACTGCGCTTTGGGATGATATGCGTGCCCAGGCAACCAGGGAATGCGCGCATGAACCGCTGCTCGAGCAATACTTGCAAAGCAGTGTTCTCGAGCACACCACACTCGCCGATGCGCTCGCCAACCGGCTGTCGGATGAGCTTACCTGCGACATATTAGACACAGTAATTTTGAATGAGATTTTGCGCGATTTTGGCCGCGATATATCACTGATTACCGCGGCCGCCACGGATATTCAAGCGACCTTTGAACGCGACTCAGCATGTGAGACGAGGCTTAGTGTATTTTTATTTTATAAGGGTTTTATCGCCCTACAGGCATACCGAGTTGCAAATCGTTTGTGGTCGGAGGGCCGCTATTCACTGGCATTACTTTTGCAGTCGCAAATCTCTCTGCGCTTCGGTATCGACATACACCCCGCAGCGAAAATAGGTCGCGGAATTATGTTAGACCACGGCTTTGGTCTGGTCATCGGCGAAACTGCAGTGATTGAAGATGCGGTTTCGATCATGCAGTCGGTGACCCTTGGTGGCACCGGTAAGGAGAGCGGCGATCGACACCCAAAAATTGGCCATGGCGTTCTAATCGGTCCGGGAGCCAAGATTCTTGGCAATATTAGTATTGGCTGCGGCGCCATGGTCGCGGCGTCGAGCGTAGTGTTAAAACCGGTGGCTAAACACGCCATTGTCGCCGGCGTCCCCGCGCGGGTAGTCGGTGATACTCAGAGCGACGAACCGGCTATGGCGATGAACCATTACTTCAATTGCGAGTAAGCAACGCTTGCAGGCGACACACAGGTATCATTAATGGGCGCTAAAGTCTTGCTAAGATGTTAGCGCCGCGTCCAACTGAATGGCATACTCAAGTCAATCGCGGAGATTTCAAGTAGTTGCATAATTAGTCGATCGACCCCTAAAGCGACGCCCGCACAACTTGGCAATCCGCATTCCAGGGCCTGCAAAAAACGCTGATCTTGCTCGACCAACGGTTTATCTGCAGCGGCTCGAACACTCAAATCAGCAGCGAAACGACGGCGCTGCTCGACAACATCGGTCAGCTCAAAGTAGCCATTCGCGAGTTCCAGATTGTTTAAATAGACTTCAAAACGGCGACTGACCTGTTGCCCCTCGCGATTTTTATACAACTGCGCTAGCGCCGCCTGACAAGCAGGGTAATCGTATAAAAATACCAACCCGCGAGGTAACAACGGCTCAACGCATAGGCTGAATAACAGATCGAGAACATTGGCTCGCGACTCTTCACGCCAGCGCTCGGCACCGCGTTCGGCCGCGACCTGTTGCAACTCAGAAAGTGTCGCACTGTGGGGGTCCATATTTAAATACTGCTCAAACGCCTCGCGATAACTCAGCGTCAAACTGCCCACTTCGGGCCAAAGGTGTGCCACTAAACCAGCCACCTCAGCCATCAACTGATGCTCATCCCACCCAACGCGATACCACTCCAATAAGGTGAATTCAACATTGTGGCGCGCCCCCGATTCACCCGCCCGGAAAGCTTTACCAAGACTGTAGATATCTCCACTGCCAGACGCCAATAGACGTTTCATATAGAATTCTGGAGAGCTTTGCAAGAAACCCGCCGTCGACTGACCGAGGGTCGCAATACTATCGATGTGAGGGTCAGTGACCGCATGCCGACCCAATACCGGAACGTCAACCTCGAGGACCCCATGAGAAGATAAAAAATTGCGTATCTCGCCCATAACGCGAGCGCGGTATTGCAGGGTCGGCAAACCGATTGCAGCACGCCAGTCCCCATCGCTAACCATTTTCGCTTAACCCGCCACGAGCGCGATCAATCGCGGTGATAGCAAGCCTGCGGTGGCAATTTTAATCTTTAGCGCGGCCAAGGTACTCTCCTGTGCGCGTGTCGACCCGAACAACTTCACCCTGTTCGAGAAATAATGGTACCTTAATGACCGCACCGGTGGTCAATATTGCTGGTTTGGTGCCGCCGCTCGCAGTGTCTCCGCGAAGGCCTGGGTCAGTTTCAACAATCTCTAGATCGACATGATTAGGCGGCGTAACCGAGAGCGGTGCGCCATTATAAAGTGTCACTACACAGATATCCTGCTCGCGTAGCCAATTCACCGCGTCGCCCACCGCTTTTTCATCCGCTTGATGTTGCTCAAAAGTTTGTGGCTCCATAAAATACCAAAAGTCGCCATCACCATAGAGATACTGCATATCTGCATCAATAACATCGGCAGCCTCCAACGATTCTCCAGACTTAAAGGTTTTCTCGAGGACTCGACCGGTCTTTAAATTACGCAGCTTGACTCGGCTAAAGGCCTGACCCTTTCCAGGCTTGACAAATTCGTTCTCTAAAATAGAACAGGGCTCGCGCTCAAGCATCACTTTCAACCCAGATCGGAATTCATTGGTAGAATAGTTGGCCATAACTGCTTCTTCCCTACTTCGCTAAACAAACATGATAACCGAAGCGGTGAAAAATTTACCGCTTTTTCCGACCCATGGTATGCCGCAAAGTCAATCCCATAAAAAATACCGATCCCGCTAGCCGTCAAGCAACTCGGTGTCGCGATCGCTATAACCCAGCAGGTAAAGAATGCCATCGAGTCCAAGATTGGAGATCGATTGCTGTGCCGAGGCAATGACCAGAGGTTTGGCGCGAAACGCAATCCCCAAACCGGCAATCTGTAACATTGGCAAGTCGTTGGCGCCATCGCCGACGGCTATTACTTGCTCCAACCTCAAACCTTCGCGATAGGCTAGTTCGCGAAGTAACTGGGCCTTTCGTTGACCATCGATAATCTCGCCACTGACGCGTCCGGTAACGCGCCCATCACTAATATCGAGTTCGTTAGCATAGACGTAGTCGACCCCAAGAATAGACTGCAGATAGTGCGCAAAGTAGAGAAATCCCCCCGATACAATAGCAGTCTTAAAACCAAGTTGTTTGAGTCTTTTGAGTAAATATTCAGCGCCCTCATTAAGGCTTAGACGCTTAGCAACTAGCGGAAGAACCTCGGCCGGCATCCCCTCTAACAGAGCCAATCGCTGTCTAAAACTCTGTTCGAAATCTAACTTCCCATGCATCGCCGCCTCGGTAATTGCAGCAACTTGTTGGCCGACTCCAGCCTCGTGCGCAAGCTCGTCGATTACCTCGGCATCGATCAGGGTCGAGTCCATATCGAAGACTACCAACTGCCGACTACGACGGTAAATAGTATCCTGTTGGTAGGCAATATCAATATTACAAAGGCCTGCCAACTCCAACAGCGAACTGCGCAAAAGATCGGCGTCTCGCGGTTCGCCGCGGGCTGAAAACTCTATACAGGCGCGCCCCAAAGTTTCATTCACATCCAGTGGGACGCGCCCTGAAAGGCGAACAATTTTGTCGATATTGAGTCCTAGACTAGCGGTGACTTGGGTCACTGCAGCAAGGTGTCGAGCCTCTATTTTACGGGCTAGTAGTGTAATTATATGGCGTTTTTTACCCTGTTGACCAACCCAATCTTGATATTGTTGTGCCGGTATTGGCAAGAATTTCACCCGCATATTGAGTCGACGAATGCTCTCGCCCACGGCCTCGATCACGGACTTTGTCGCGCGCTTATCAGGCACAGCGGCAAGAATACCCAGATTTAATTGATCATGAATAACAGCCTGACCAATATCCAACACACTGGCATCAAAATTCGCTAAAACCTGAGTCACCTGACTAGTAATACCTGGCTGATCGGCACCAAAAACATTGATCAATATGATGTCTTTCACTTACATAAACTCGCTAAAATAGGACTGCCATTATATAAAAGCCACACGAATAGGATAGAATGTTCGCAAAATAAATCTGCACAAGACCCGTCGACTATGCGTCAACACTCTATAGCTAAAAAACTGCCTGCGTTAATTTGCGCCCTTAGCGTACTATTTGGCCTTTTAAGCTGGATGTTACTCAAGCACCACAGCGACAATCTTGTAACCAATACA
>JAPKCN010000136.1 GCA_028822945.1 Porticoccaceae bacterium
CTATGTATCCAACGTTACTTATCTTCGCCTACTAAAAGACTTGATACATAAACTAATCGACACTCAAATGCAGCCAATGACCTAAAGGTTGCCAGATCTTAGTGAGTATCTTCGGATATTGCTCAGCTGCCCGTAGCCCATTTGTCCCGCGAGCTACTAAATAGTCATAATAGCCATAGAGCCTCCCACTGTGTGGAAAAAAAGGTCCCTCCCAGCTTTCGCTATCGGCGCGACCCATACTCCTTTATAGAAGTTGCGCAATTTGAGTCTAAATCGAATTCTTGAACTATTTCTTTTAAGTCGATTTCGCTAGATTTCGCCGGTACTCTAACTATTAGATGTAGCACATGCGCCGCTCGTTCGCCTTTTCATCTCTTTAGCTTAAGACCACCCGGTGGCGATCATAAGCAGGTTGTGATCTCGCTAGTTAAATACTTATACTCGAAGTGAAACACTTATAGAGAAAATTCATGCAACCATTAACACTTGCGGGTTTGTGCCTGCTCGCGGGCATAGTCCTTGGCTCTGATAGCGATATGCCAGCCGATATCACTCAAGAATTAGTTATTTATACCGCAAAAAAAATCATTACTATGGAACCTTCTATTCCCGAGGCCACTGCCGTTGCAGTGAGCCAGGGCCGAATAGTCGCTGTCGGTTCGCTACAAAGCCTAGATACTTGGATCGAACGACGCGGCGCGCGTATTGACCGTCGTTTCGACAACAAAATAATAATGCCGGGATTTATTGACGCGCATGTGCACCCTGCTCTGCCCGCCGTAATCACACAATTCCCATTTATTGCGCCCGACCCTTGGTCACTCCCAACCGGAGAATTCCCCGCTGCCAAGACGCCCAAAGCCTATCTCACCTATTTAAAGCAGCAGATCGCCAAGCACAGTGATGCATCTGTGCCATTTATAACTTGGGGGTATCACCCACTATGGCATGGCGAACTTTTCCGGCAAGACCTCAATGCGCTCTTCCCCAATCAAGCTGTGATGCTCTGGCACCGCTCATTTCACGAATTGATCGCCAATGACGCAGCGCTTAACTTGTTGTCGGTCAAGGCTGCCGACGTCATCGGAAATAAGTTGGTAGATTGGCCGCGTGGCCATTTTTTTGAAAATGGTATGTACGCCTTGATTGCAAAAATGCCGTTTCTTCTCGACCCACAGCGCTTTTCTCGCGGAATAGATAACTTTTTGGCTATGGTGCATCGCGGCGGTGTCACCACCACGGTGGATATGGGCACCGGCGTATTTGGAAACCCACAGACCGAAATAGACCTTATCCGTCAACGCGTCGAGAGCGCCAAAGCGCCGATGCGTGTGATTCTGACACCTATTATCACCGATTTTGTTAGCCGCGGAGTTTCGATTGGCGCGGCGCTCGCGCAAGTCGACAAATGGCGCAGCCAAAATACTCCAAGAGTACTATTTGATCGGCGCTTTAAAATCATGCTCGATGGCGCTATCTACAGTGGGCTCGCGCAGTTTAAATTCCCCGGATATATGGATGGTCACCAAGGCGTTTGGATGCTACCGCCCACTCTAACAAACGCCTGGGCCCAAGCGTTTTGGGACGCCGGTTACCAATTGCATGCTCATGCCAATGGCGACGGCAGCGCCGAGGTCTTGATTGATTTACTCAAAACCTTGCAGCGAAATACGCCGCGCGTCGACCACCGATTGACCTTGGAGCACTTTGCCTACACCACAGAAGATCAAAATCGCAAACTCTCCAAACTCGGAGCACAGGTGTCTGCCAACCCCTACTACCACTATATTTTAAGTGACATCTACAGTGATCAATGGCTCGGCGCAGACCGTGGCAACAACATGGTGCGACTTGGCTCACTGGAGCGCCTTGGAGTGCCCTTCGCACTGCACTCCGACAGCCCCATGGCACCATTGGAACCTTTGACACTAGTGTCAGCGGCGGTCAACCGAATCACCATCAATGGTCATCTGAGCGGCGCCAACGAGCGCGTGAGTGTCGATGCGGCACTCCGTGCTGTAACCATTAATGCCGCATGGGTAATCGGTTGGGAAGATCGAATAGGCTCTATTGCCGCCGGTAAAAAAGCTGACTTTACGATACTCGAGGATGACCCCTACACAGTTGCGCCGAAGCGTCTTAAGGACATTCAAATCTGGGGTACAGTATTTGAAGGGCAGCCAGCGCCGATCGAGCGCTAGTGTTCTCGGGCGAGTTGCATCAGAAGCTCCACAGCAAACAATTCTTCTATAGTCGCAAGCGTGCTAGCAAGATTGTTAATAAGCGGCCATTGAAGCGTTCACTAGCGCAAATTTTTATTCTCATTAATACTCCGACAAGGCCTACCCAACAGCGGCATGGGTGTGAATATCGGTGATGTAGTCAAGCGCGATGTAGTTATCGCATTGGGCCACTAAAAGAGCAATTTCGGTACACCCCAAAATCACTGTACGATTACCCTGAGCATATAATCGTTGAATACTTGCTACAAACTACATCTTGGATTCAGGCCACTTAATCCCCTGGCGCACCTCACTGTAGATGATCTCGTTAACGAATCGTTAACGACGTTTTGATCGCGTGAGTTGGGTACTAGTACCTGAGTACCAAAGTTGTCGGTTAGGCGGCCCTTATGAAAATCTTGTTGCATCGTGAAACTCGTGCCCAGCAGCCCGACTTTGGTAACTTTGTCGCGCAACAACAACTGCCCAGTTGCATCGGCAATATGTAAAATAGGTATGGCGATGATCGCCTTTATCTCGGCTGTTATGTTGTGCATGGTATTGGTACAGATAAGCAAACAGTCTGCGCCGCTTTTTCCAACCGCCGTGGCGGCTTGGCTAAGGATTGTGGCTATTTTAGCCTAGTTTTCCTGTCACTGTAATATTGCAATCTCGGTAAAATTAACGATTCAAAGACAAAATTTTTCCCATGCTAAACCAACTAGTTTCGATCTAACTCTGAGGTTGATGGCACTGAAGTAACTGGCCGTTGACTCCCAACTCATCCCGCCTAAAAGACCAATAGTTTTTATTTATGTTCTTTGTAGAAAATGTCACGAGCGCAGAATCTAAATCCCAAGGGTTACTGGGTATAAACCCTACTGCACCGCGGCGCGCACGGCGGCATTAATGTTGTCGATATCCGCCAATGGGTTGGCGGCAACCGCTCTTACCCAGGTTTGACCGTCGAGTACACAGCTAGAAAACATACCTGTAGGTAAATGCTTAAAAAAATTATCGCTACTCATGTTGAGTGGACGAAATAATGTTACGCCGGTATCTGGCATAGCCCAAAGGCGTATATTCTTCTGCCGGCTCAATTCAACTGCCAGGGTGTGGGCCATAGCCATCGAGTGATCGATACACTCGGCAATACCCTCGCTGCCCCAGGCCAGCAGAGTCGCCAGCAGGGGAATTGCCGACGCTCCGCGCGAACCCTGCACACCAATATTTGGCGAGGCCAAATAGGCGCCACCAAAACTTATCGCCGCATTGGCTCGTTCTAAATCGCGGAACATAACCAAGGCTGAGTCTTTCGGTTGAAAAAGCCATTTATGCGCCGATACAGCCACAGAATCCGCATTATCGATGCCTTTCAGCAGGTGCGCATGAGTTGGGCTCAAACGTAAAGGCCCGCCCCAAGCAGCATCTACATGGGTGTATTTGGCCCGACCCGCTAGTGCCAGAGAATCTATTGCGCCTGTAGCAGTGGTACCAGCAGTCAATACCAAGCAAGCATTCGATAGATCGCCAATCTGAGCAGTATCAATTTGGCCGGCCGTATTTGTGGTGATCTGCTCATAGGCCACACCCAGCAGTCGCGCCGCTTTGCCGATACTTATGTGAGCGGCGCTAGAGGCGACTATCTTTTTAATGCCGTGTGCGTCTCTTGCTGCCCAAAGCGCGGTCAAATTTGCGAGGGTCGATCCACTGCACATGTGACCGCCCTGCATAGCAAAAAACGGTGTCAGCCAGTCGAGTAGCTTTTTTTCTGCGTCTCTCGCAAATGGTGAAGTAGCTGGATGCAATAAATTTTGATTGAGTCGAGCATTCCAGAGCGTCGTAGCCCAAGTAATCCATGGGGTTGGGGGATCCATATGCGCAAAGGCTAGGGGACTGTCTAGGCGGGCGGCGCGTCCCAACACATGCGGCGCAAGTAGATCCAATGTCTGGCGCTCGCCTATCCCAAACTGCGGCAACCCATCGGGGAGATTTTCAAGTGCCTGCGGCGTTTGACGAAGCAAATCGATGGCGTGCTCAAGCCCGGTATCTGCAAGAAAACGGTGGTTATTATTGTTCATAATGTTGTTGTCTTGGTGCATCACGCATTAGTCAATATCGCTCAAATTAACGCGAGTGTTGGTTTTTAGTCAAGCGCTATGACACATAACCGAAAAAACCTGAAAGGCGCCCTGGACAGAAGTATAACCGCTGCATACAACCATTTAATCAATTCTTTGGAACGATCACTCGAAACTGGTGTGACGTATGAGTCGGCGTCACTAAAACGGCAATTAGACTATCAACAGTACAAAAAGAAACTACTATAGAGAGAGATACTATTTACTTTGGTAAAAACTCTTTTTTAGTAGGTTGCTCTGAGTATATAGGCTAAATTGACTACGTCTTAGAGAAGAATATTAATTAGTCCACCTGGCTTTCGGCGATACAGCAGCTATATTCTTTAATTCGATCGATGAGCTAGCTAAATGAGAGATATTTTTTGGGTCTTTCATGTTATAGTATAGTAAGGAGCGGTATGAGTGATCTTGCGATAATAACAACGGTATGCAACCATTTAGATGCTCAGATGTCTCAAAATTTCGAAGGAATCAGTAATTCGACAACATTTCCGTTTTTTCATATTTTTATGGACGGGAAAACAATAATTTTTAAAGACGTTAGTGAAATGGCGATATTTGGGAATCGGCCTTACACGACCAAAATTATAGAGGCCGAAATTGTTGATGTCGGTGGGAGTTCAGCGGTCATGAAACTTATTTTTCAGAGGTGTGATCTTAAAGGGGAAAAAACAGTAAAAGCAAAAGCCATCTGGGGTATAACAAGAGTTGAAGGTTTTTGGAAAGTGCACTGGCGACAATTCCTTGGCGAAATCAAGGCCGCTGAAATCGAATAAATATAAATCGATATAAACAGTACTTTTAATTCTGACTATCTGAGATTGATCCATAGATCAGAATGTCATTACTATTTTTTGCAGCTATGAGTCGATGTCAACTATCGTACAGGCAAAAGGGATAAAAAAATCCATAAACTCCAGTTGAATAAACGCATATGTAAATGTGTCTCCACCACTATTGCTCCGCAATGTTAAATCTATACTGATACAAGAGGAGTGCTGGATGCTGCAAGGTT
>JAPKCN010000137.1 GCA_028822945.1 Porticoccaceae bacterium
GCCTTGGAGACCGGCGTGAAAACAGTATATTTACTTAGGCATGCGACAGCTCAACCGGGGAATGCTAATACGGCCGATTTTGATCGTCCACTAGCGGACAACGGAGTTGAAAATGCACACACTTTGAATCAGTTCTTAATCACTCATGCGCTGCATTTTAAAAACATACACTGCAGCTCAGCACTGCGGACACGACAAACTCACGATTTAGTATTACAGGGCGTTTGCGGCGATCGTCAAAGCGAATTCTCAGAGCAGATTTACCACGCGTGCGACGACTCGATTGTCGAGTTAATAAAAAAGCAGGCGAATACCGATTGTGAGATATTAATTATTGGGCATAATCCGACGATACACCGAGTCTACGAACGATTGTCGAGAACGACCGTTGCTGAATACCCCCCTGGTACGCTGGCGGCTCTGAGTTCTGTCGGTTCTTGGTGCGATATCACCACCAGTCCTTGCGTTTCCGAGTATTTTTTGACGCCATATAAACTCTCTAAATCGGTTGTATGATTGCTCGGTGGTCTTCTGTTGGTCGGCCCATCCGCTGCAACGCAAAGTATTTGGTAAACGCCGCCTCGGCACTCAGGGAAGTTAATTTTTAGGCTTTGTGGTAAGCGCATAAACCTTTCCGTTGATCCAATAGAGCGTCGCAAGCGAGAATTATTGAATTATATTAACATCTGTATTAGAGTGAATTAAGGTTTTTATAACTCTCAAAGGACAAAGATTAATAGGGTGATTGAGCTTGTCGATAAGCAAAGAAATTAAACTAAAATTGCAAATCCATAGGACGGTGTTATGAAAAATTCCTCGCTTTTAATCGTGGCAATGGCACTACTATTCGTGTGGCAGATGAACAAACCTGCTCGCACAGATGGTGCTACCTCCCATGATGTGCCAACGGCGGACGAAAAAACTGTCGGTACTCAAGCTATTATGGATCAGTGGGCGGCTCGACTGGCAATGCCGGGCAAGGCGCATTACGACAAGGCATGCGCGACTTGCCATGAAGGGCAGTTAGCAAAAGCACCCCATCGAGAAATGCTTTATTTACAAACTCCGGAGGCGATATTTTCCTCTGTTTCTGAAGGGATCATGATGACTCAGGCTGCAAGTCTCAGTGATCAGGAGAGGCGAGAGGTCGCAGAGTTTTTGGGTGGTCAACCGATGGGCACGTCGACTTTGACCAAAATACCGAAATGCGATCAAGCGGTAAAATTTGCGCTTGACGATGTACCAATACAAAATAATTGGGGTGCCAATAGTAATCAGCGCAGTTGGTCGGCATGGCAATCGGGTGTGGCGGAGGATGCAGTGGAGCGATTGCAGCCTTTGTGGGCAGTGGAGATGCCTGGCGCTAATCGTTTGCGATCGCAGCCTATGTTCGCCGCTGGCCTTCTTTATGTTGGCGGTCATGGCGGCGGTGTGCACGCTTTAGATCAGCTCACGGGATGTGAAGCGTGGCACTTTCAAACGGTTGGTGAGGTCAGAACAGGTATTTCTATCGATCCCTGGGACAGTGATGATAGCAAAGCGGAGCCAAGGATATATTTTGGTGACACGATTGGTAATGTGTATGCTGTGGATGCAAAGTCTGGTCAATTAATTTGGCGCGATCGTGCCGATGGCCACCCCAATGCAACAATTACAGGGGCACCTACGCTTCATGGTGAGGTACTTTACGTGCCAGTGTCGTCGCTCGAGGTTCAGTTAGCGGTGGATCCGACCTACGAGTGCTGCACAGGGCGCGGATCTGTCGTTGCTTATGACGTTGTTAGTGGTCAAAGGCTGTGGAAGACGTACACGATACCTGACGCGCCGATTGTGCAGTCAGTGAATGCGGCGGGTACAGATATGTATGGCCCATCGGGCTCCACCGTATGGAATAGCCCAACCATCGACGCGGCTCGCAATCAGTTGTATGTCGGCACCGGCGAAAACATGTCGTCTCCCGCGGACCATACATCCGATGCGATCTTTGCCATTGACCTGAGTAGCGGAAAAGTGAATTGGATCTATCAGGCTCTGGCTGGTGACGCGTGGAATACCGCTTGTGACACGCGTACGCCACAGAGTTGCCCCGAAGAAGATGGCCCGGATTTTGATTTTGGTGCAGGTACCTTACTAACCACTACGGATAGCGGCCGAGAACTAGTTGTCGGTGGCCAAAAATCAGGCGACGTGCATGCGCTCGATCCAGAGACGGGTGAATTGGTGTGGACTACGCGCGTTGGTAGAGGCGGTATTCAAGGAGGTGTGCACTTTGGGATGGCGGCTAACAACGGTAAAATCTTTGTGCCTATTAGCGATGGACCGGATGGGCGCGAGTACAGTATGCCCGCGCGACCCGGGCTGCACGCCTTAGATGCCGCTACTGGTGAAATCCTGTGGTACTCCCCAGCCCCTAATGTGTGCAACGGCAGAAATTTTTGCGATCCCGGTATCGGTCAGGCAATCTCGGTAATCAGCGGTAAAATATTTGCTGGAGGTATGGATGGCGTTTTGCGTGTCCACGATGAAAATTCCGGCGAGGTGCTGTATCAAATCGATACTACCGAGTCCTTTGTCTCGGTTTCGGGACAGGTCACCCGCGGTGGGTCCTTTGGTGGAGGCTCGGGAGTGACGGCCAAGAACGGCCTTGTGGTAGTTAGTTCCGGGTATGGTCTCTACAACCATATGCCGGGTAACCTTCTATTAATGATGTCGGTGCAGTAGACTCGGCTGATCGCACTGATAGCGAGAAGTCAGTAGCGTCAAAAAGACAAGACAAATAATCGCCTTGGCGGGACCCGTTTTTTATGCCGCCCGCCAAGCCTTTTTGCACTCTTAGAGTCTATCTCGGATAGACTTCTTTTTTAGATAAAACACGCTTGCTCGACGATTATCCAGATATTGGTGGAATGGCGAGAAGCTAGAATTTTAGTATACCTAAGCAAATACTCCCATGACCACTCAGCAAGACGATCGCGTTTATCCGAAAAAATCCCATGCCTATGCCACAGTCGTGGTGTTGACACTGGTAAATGTCGTAGCATTTATCGACCGACAGATCCCGGCGATGCTAGTCGGACCGATCAAACAAGATTTCAACCTATCGGACTCACAAATGGCGCTTTTACTCGGCGCCGCTTTTTCGGTGAGTTATGCGCTCGTGGCTCTGCCAATTGGCTATGCAGTCGATCGTTTGCGTAGAAAACAGGTGCTGGGAAGTGCGCTATTTGTATGGTCTTGTATGACCATGTCAGCACTGTTCGCAAATTCCTATGGGAAACTATTTGGTGTGCGTATGGGTGTCGCAGCTGGCGATGCCGCGATAGCGCCCAGCAGTGTTTCCCTAGTAAGTGATTCTTTTGCCGAATCGCAGCGTGGCACTGCGCTGGGAATGGTTACCGCGGGCATCTATATCGGTATAGGTATTAGTCTTTGGGGCGGTGGTTATCTGATTGATTATCTGACTAGTATCGGGGAGATTAGGGTACCATTTGTAGGCCTTATAAAACCCTGGCAGGCGGTATTTTTGATGTCTGGATTGCCTGGCTTGCTGCTTGCGTTCGCGGTATTCTTGCTACCTGAACCCGCCCGCGCAAGGGTGGCTCCACCGACAGCTAATCAAACTGGTAGCAATGATCTCACTGCACATTTGTCAGCGCATAAAAATACCCTGCTTCCGATGTTTGGTGGCCTAGTATTTATGGCACTTATGTTTTATTCATTTTCCGCGTGGGCGCCTACCATGATGGTTCGTACCTTTGGTTTAAGTCTCGCCGAAGTCGGTATGAGCCTGGGTCTTATCACTATTAGCTGTTCGATTGTCGGGTCTGTGCTTGCCGGTATGTCGGTTGATTGGCTCAGTAAGCGAGGTTATCGGGATGCGCCGATCAGGTCGGCGATGTGCGTATGCCTACTGGCACTGCCGGCCATTACACTGGCACCACTTATGCAGTCGCTCCTGCTGTCATGGTTGCTCCTTGGGGTCTATTTATTGTTTATAAGCGCTTACGCTACGCTTGGCTTGCTCGCCGTAAGTGGCGTGTCGACTGCAGCTGTGAGGGGTCGTATGACTTCGGTATTTACCTTGGTGATGATGATTTTTAGCGCCACGATGGGGCCACAATTAACCGCGTTCTTTACCGATTTTGTATTTGTGGATGAGGGTAAGCTCAATTGGTCTATCGCCTTAACCGGTGGTTTAACACTGCCCATAGCCGCACTATTTTTTCGTGCCTGTCTGCCGCATTATGCAAATTCTGTAGAGCGACTGTGCCAACCCAGCAACGTGTAAGACAGGTCGCTGGGTTGTGAGCTAGAGACAGCTTGCCTAACGCGCGAGCGTTGATTTAACTGAACTTTAACGTTACGAACTCGCCCTATCAAGGCTATTATGGCGCTAGCCGGGCAAGTCAGAAAACCTTATGATCAAAGCGTACCGGGGGCAGATTCATCTAAGGATACGTCAGCGAAGTCTACTGCGTACGCCGACTTAATAAGGATACTCCCAGACAGTAGGCGCTCTGATTACGACTGCACAATTGATAAGAATAACGCTATGAATAAAAAGCTAGATCACAAGTACCCGAAAAGATCGCACGCTTACACCACGGTGGCGGTGCTCACCGTCGCCAACGTAATAGCATTTATCGACCGCCAGATACCGGCGATGTTGGTTGGCCCGATCAAGCAGGATTTCGGCCTGTCTGACTCACAAGTAGCGCTGTTGATCGGTGCGGCGTTCTCAGTTTTCTATGCCGTTATGGCGCTACCGATTGGGTACGCAGTCGATCGACTTCGCCGCAACCAAGTGCTCGGCGTAGGTATTTTTGTCTGGTCGTTTATGACCATGTCAGCAGTGTTTGCCACGTCTTATGCCAAGTTGTTTGGCGCGCGGATGGGGGTAGCTGCGGGAGAGGCTTCGATTGCCCCGACCAGTGTCTCGTTAGTCAGTGATTCTTTTCCCGAAAACCAGCGTGGTAAGGCCATGGGCGTGATTACCGCCGGCGTTTACATAGGCGTTGGCATAAGTCTTTGGGGCGGTGGCTACTTGATTGATTATTTAACCCGTATCGGCGGCCTCAGTCTGCCGTTGATTGGCGATGTAAAGCCATGGCAAGCGGTATTTCTGATCGCCGGATTGCCCGGGTTCTTGTTGTCGGCAGTGGTCTTTTTAATGCCCGAACCGGGCCGTTCGGGAGCCGCTAACGCTCCTTCGGGAAAGACTTTTGGCAAAGACCTGTTGATACATATTAACCAGCATCGACAGACCTTGTTACTGATGTTTTCGGGGCTAGTTTTTATGGCGATTATCTTTTATTCGTT
>JAPKCN010000138.1 GCA_028822945.1 Porticoccaceae bacterium
CACTGTAAACTGGAGGCGCGGGTCGGAATCGAACCGGCGTTAACGGAGTTGCAGTCCGCTGCATGACCACTCTGCCACCGCGCCTTGAGGTCTTTTTCTACATATATTTACGTATGCCTGCCTATCGTTTGATGAGCATACCTAGATGTGTGTATGTCGCTTCAAGTGTCGACATAAAAATTGCTCTCGACTAGATGCATCTACTTCTCTTGAATGACAACATTCATTAATCTAAACATTGCGTCATTTTATGGAATGTCGCCAATAAAGCAACTACTTATCTGCCTGTGGCTGGTGTCTGTCATCGACCACACCGCGCAGCTGCGGCCACGCCTGCTGGAGATAGATGACCATTGTCCACAGTGTCAGCAGCGCCGCTACGTAGAGCGCTAAATACCCGAGCGCAAAAAACTCCCAATCGCCGTCGCGAGCCAATAGCAATACTACCACGGCGATCATCTGCGCCCAGGTCTTGACCTTACCCAAGAATGACACCGCGACGGTGCTCCCCGAACCAAGTGAAGACATCCATTCTCGCAATGCAGAAATAATAATCTCGCGACCGATAATAACCATCGCGGGAACCGCTAACAACAACCCTTCATGAACCTCGACCAGCATGATAAAAGCGACAGTGACAATTAGTTTATCGGCGACCGGATCTAAAAACGCACCGAAGGGAGTTACCAACCCCATACGGCGCGCAAGATAACCATCCACCCAATCTGTGATCGCCGCAAATGCGAAAATTCCAGCCGCTAATATATGACTGTAGTGCCAGTCGATGTAATACACCCCAACAAACACTGGAATTAATGCAATACGCATAAGGGTCAACAGATTCGGTAGATTCAACATAGGCGCACTATACGATTATTAGTCACAACATAAATTACCATAGCTGCCCGCAGAACAAAGTCGCTACTCCCCTTTCAGTTATTCATTGTACAGTGCCGCGTAGATCGCTTCCGCAACCTTTTTATTTATATTTGGCACTTTCATCAGATCCGCAACACTGGCTTTTTGTACCTCCTTGCTGCCTCCAAAGTGTTTTAGTAAGTCACGGCGGCGGGTTGGTCCAACGCCAGCAATGCCTTCAAGTGGCGAGGTTCGCCGTTTTTTGTCGCGGCGGTGCTTGTGGCCGGTAATCGCAAAGCGGTGCGCCTCATCGCGAATTTGTTGGATCAAATGCAGTGCTGCCTGCTGCGGACGTGCGATCACACGATTATTTTGATCGGCGATAATCAGTGTCTCCATACCAGGTTTGCGTGTTATACCCTTGGCCACACCCAGCACCATAACGCCCTGCACCGCCAGTTCGTTGAGTACTTGCATAGCTACGCCAATCTGCCCCTTGCCGCCGTCGATCAACAAGATATCCGGCAATTTACCCTCACCTTTGGTGAGCCGCGTGTAGCGCCGCCGAATAGCCTGCTGCATGGCGGCATAGTCGTCACCGGCGGTAATGTTCTCTATGTTAAACCGGCGATAGTCGCTCTTAAGCGCACCATTACTGTCAAATACTACGCAAGATGCCACCACTGCCTCTCCACTACTATGACTGATATCGAAACACTCGAGACGCTGTGGCGTACTCTCTAGGCCCAAGGTGTCGCGCAGCGCAATAAAACGCTGCTCGAGGGTTTTTTTAGAGGCAAGTTTTGCCGCTAAATTTTGCTCGGCAGTTCGCTCGGCAAGCTCTACCCACTTGGCGCGAAAACCACGCACCACATGTTTTATCTCGACACTTCGGCCAATCCTCTGGTGCAGTGCATTGGTCAATGGCTGTGCGCCATCGATCTCGGCATTTAGCAATATTTCCTTGGGAATGTCTGGCCTTCCGCTACCGTCAAGGTAAATTTGCGGCAAAAATTCCTCTAGCAAGTCACTCGCCTGTTCTGCCAGAGGCGCTTTCGGGTAGTAACTACGACTCCCCAAAATTCGGCCTTGGCGGACATAGAGCATGTGCACACAGGCCTGGCCACCGTCTACTGCCGCAGCTACCACATCGATGGTACCATGGCCCCTCTCAATCACCTGCTCGGTTTGCACTTGCCTTAAAGCGGCAATTTGATCGCGGTTCTCGGCAGCTTTTTCGAATTGTAATTGCTCCGCCGCCAGCTCCATATCGCCCTCTAGTTGTCGCAGTATTTTCTCCCCCTTGCCCTCTAGGTATAGCCGGGTATATTGAACGTCTTGTGCATAGTCCTCGGGACTTACGAACTTTACGCAAGGCGCTGTACAGCGCTTTATTTGAAACTGTAGGCAGGGTCGCGAGCGATTCTTAAAAAAATTGTCGTCGCACTGACGCACGCGAAAGGTCTTTTGTAAAAAACTCATACTCTCGCGAACCGCGTGAACACTGGGGAAAGGCCCAAAATACGTACCCTTCATTTTTTTCGCACCGCGGTGAAACGACAGCCGTGGCCAGGCGTCTTTATCGGACATAAAAATATATGGATAACTTTTATCATCACGCATCAAAATGTTAAACGGCGGTCGATATTGCTTGATTAGGTTGTGTTCTAGAATCAATGCCTCGGTTTCGGTCTCAGTGACGGTTACGTCAATCGACTCGATACGCTTGACCAGGACTGCGGTTTTTAAGGTCAGACCAGTTGCGCGAAAATAGCTACTCAGACGATTTTTAAGATTTTTGGCCTTGCCAATGTACAACACATGCCCCCGCTCATCGAGCATTTGGTAGATGCCAGGGCGCTGCGTTTGCGACTTTAAAAAGGTGGGTGAGTCAAATGCCATAACATGAATTGTAACGTTTATTGAAGACTAAAAGTCATAAGCTAAGGTAGCGACAGCGGTAATTTTTTAGGTTGTAAATAAGGCTCAATCTATTTAAGAGCATACAGATTTTCCGGCTCTACATATGGCAGGTAAACCCTGTCCATGACGCTGTTGGTTGCTAAGAATCGCCAGCCGCGCGTCTTGGTCCGAGTGCCGTAACGGGAAATTGTCTTTCATGTGATAGACAGATACCTGACTGAGAGTTTTCATATAATACTATTCTAAATGCATAGATGCGGCGCAGTGTTTACGCGTTGTGGCGGTTGAACCCACAGTGATCCCATTGTGGTCATTTACCAGCACACTGGCCATATCAATATTGAAAACATCGAAGTCTAACATCCGTCACTTGTCAAAACTCATATTTTGCGCGAAATCGGCGGCGGTAGATAGACCTTAAATCCGCGGATGAGAAGCCATAACACGCAAGCGATTATGGCTTATTTCACCGCCCTATAGTGACATCTCACTATAGCTTAAAATCATCTTCGGCGCAGATATGGCAGGACTGCCATTGGAACAGTAAACCAATAAAACAGCGTCATAATCAACAACATTTTTTGGGAACTACTACATTGTTCATCGCTGTTGCACTCACTCGGCTAAGTATAATAAAAAGTAGCCTATGGCGGGTGTTTGCGAACCTACATCAGCTTCTTTAAGCTATAGTCGATAAAAACTAGCAATCACAATTTTTTTGCAAAGTAGCTTAGCCAGTCCCTGCACGAAGCCCTCCGCAATAGTTTTGGAGGGCCGAAGCGCACTAGGCTGCGGGTTCTCCGGCAGCTTCGGCGCGCGCCTCACGGCTGTCGTAGTCGGCAATAAAGTGCCGGCGAGCCAGAATTGAAAATACTATAATTACCACATAAGCGAGCAAAATAAACTGTAGACTATTGCGCAGGGCATCACTTGACTCCATACCCGAAGCGACATACCAATCACTTAACCGACCCACGGTGTAAGGCCCCAAAGACAAGCCCACCACCGAACCCACGGCGATATAGAATGCCGACGATGTCGCGCGCATTCGCGGCAGTACCAACTCGGTGACAATACTCGACCCAGCACCACTCCAAAAGACCCCAAAAAATTGCAGTACAGCATTAGCGATGTAGGCCATTTTTATATCGTTAGTATTCAACATCACCAGCGCTGCTACCGACGTGAAACAGGCTGAAATCACTGCCATATAAACATGTAAATCGGCGCGGCGACTTCTCAAAAAATCAGCTATATAGCCACCGGTGGCGACTCCAACACCACCGCAGACTGCCAATGTCGTGCCCAAAATTACACCGACCTCGGCAATCCCGGCATCAAAGGTACGCAAGAAATACGGGGCCACCCAAAAGCTATAGCTGTAAGTGATCACAGTGCAGGTCGGATAGGCTATATTGGCATAGCGCAGCGCCTTACTTTTAAAGATCAGGTCAAATGCCGGGGGATCGCGAAAACTCAACGACTGCGCCCAAGAAAATAGACAATAAACGGCGATGCCAAGCACCATCCACTGCGCAACATCACCGGTGATGTTGATCAATATCGTCGATAATATTCCCAAGATCAGGCCGGCCAAAAAATTTATACCGATCGCTTTGGTACCGCCGTCGCGATTTTGCGCCAGTGAGTAAATCGAAAATGGCGGTACAATCGACATAAGTTCATACCAGGTCTCTCTAAATGGGTGCGGATGCTTGGCACTCTTGATCCCTTCGCTAAGCCCCCGCTCCGGCTCTTTCATGGCATATACTAAAAACGCCAAAATAATCCCAGGAAATCCAACCATCATAAAAGTGGCCTGCCAACTCTCCAGGCCAAAGGGCGCCAATGCGGTATCCGGATAGGTGTTTTGCCAGAAATCGACAATTAATCCACCTAAACCAAGACTGACACCCATTCCGATGTATGCGCCGGTTGAATAGGTCGCTAGCACGCTCGCTCGCCTGTTGGGCGGAAACCAATCGGAAAGAAGTGAGTAAGTGGCCGGTGTTGCACTAGCTTCTCCGGCGCCAACGCCGAAACGAAATAGCGCCAAACTGACAATACCGCCAGCGGTACCCGACAGCATGGTCATGGCACTCCAAAAAACCAGACCGACAGCAATCAAACTCTTGCGAATCCACAGATCTGCCAGACGGCCGAGAGGCAAACCAAAAATCGCATAAAAAGCCGCAAAACTTGTGCCGTAGAGAAAACCTAACTGAGCGTCGGTAATACCCAAATCGCCTTTTAGTTCCTCAGATAGAATCGATAGAATCTGGCGATCGATAAGATTAAAGGTATAAACTACGATCATCACCACTAACACATATTTGGCGTATGGGCCGCCGACTTTGTACTTGTCCTTATCCACTGACATACCACCTCTGCTGTTGAATCAGGTAATCGTTATCGGCAGCTGACCGTGCGCGCCGGTCAACTTACAGCCGCTCCTTTCTGGTATCGGCATTCAAAAATGTGCGATACAAAACTGCGGATGAAGCCTATTTTCA
>JAPKCN010000139.1 GCA_028822945.1 Porticoccaceae bacterium
TTTGATTGCACTGCCAACTAATGTTAAGCATTATTGATCTATGAAAGAAAAGCATCATTCAGGCGCGCCGGTTCTTCAACTCGAGCGCTATCTTCCTTACCGATTGTCGATTTTATCGAATCGAATCAGCAATCTGATCTCGTCGACTTATAGTAGTAAATTTGCTCTGAGCATTAGCGAATGGCGCATTATGGCGGTATTGGGAGAGGCTCCGGGGGCGTCCGCCGACGACGTATCGATCCAGACACAGATCGAGAAATCGATCCTCAGCCGCGCCATTAGTAAATTACTGCAGCGACATTTATTGCACCGCGAATTTGACCCCGCCGATCGCCGTCGATCAATGCTAAAACTTACCGCTACCGGTCTTTCGGTTTATCGCGAAATGGTGCCGGTGTCCTATGATTATGAACAGGCGTTGTTAACCTGCTTTAACGATGCCGAAAGGGAGCAGTTTAGTGAGTTGATCGATCGTCTATACGAGCATACCCAGACGCTCCCAGATACAACGATTTGACGTTCGCAAGACCAACCTAGGCATTGGTTTACCGATTAGCGCAGATGAGCGTTGGGTGCCACCAATGCACACTGTCCAGTGTGGTGTAACTAAACGTCGCCGGGTTAGTCGGCGCTGACATCCAGAGTGATTTCACCCTCGCCCAATTGCATGAAATCTCGTGCATTGACAACATAGTCGATCGAGCCGTCCTCTTTGTAATAGGTAACGGCACCCTGACCAATAAATAGATATTCGGTCTCTACTTCACATCGCGCATGAAAATGCTCGGCGAATATGGGTTCAAAGCCATAGGTTCCAGCTGGCGCGCGGCCGGGATCATAGATCAGTTCGCCCTTTGTAACGAAGAACTGACCGGTGCCCTCGTGGCGATGCGCCTGAAACCCAGCACCCGGCTGCATATTGACAAAGAGCACCCACTCTCCTGTCTTATCGCAGGTTCTCAAGACCTGAAACTTACTCCCGCCGCCGCCATCTACCCACTCTGTGCGGTGGGTGTCGACTAAAATATCCCCTGCGGGCGATTCAGATCTGCCTGATTTAGTTACAACAGCGGTGTGGAGTCTTTTTTTCATAGTGGCTTTCTCAATGTGATTAATGCCCAATATAGGCGCTGTTCGGATCGCAGGCAGATACTCAAACAGACGCGTTGCCCCAGTGTACGATGGTTGGGTGAAATATAAAAATCTCACGCCAACATAGATCTGCCGCCGCGTTAGTGCGCGGGTCACAGGGATAGACTACTGTTATTCTCGCGCCTCGAAAAGGTCGATGGGTGACGCTGGTCTAATACGGGAGTTTTTCGCGATTGCGACGGGCTAAATGTATGGCCGATAAACGAATTATAGAACTATCGACCACGGCCACAATTGTAATCCCAAAGCATAGTATACTTTGGATTGGTATCATAAATCATCGAATCGTACGACAGCGCGCCTCCTGTCCGATTGTGTCGATGCAGCGCTTAATGTAAGTTGAAAAACAGTCGGAGATTATATTTGGAAGCGTTACTGGGTCAGCTTAACGATATTATCTGGAGCTCGGCATTGATTTACCTGTGCCTGGGAAGCGGTTTGTACTTTTCCATCCGCACTCGCTTTTTACAGGTGCGCCACTTCCGCCACATGCTGCAGATAATGTTCGAAGGGCGCAGTTCGGCCTCGGGCGTGTCGTCATTTCAAGCGTTGGCGATGTCGCTGTCCGGTCGCGTCGGTACAGGAAATATTGCCGGCGTCGCCACGGCGATCGCGATGGGTGGCCCGGGCGCTGTATTTTGGATGTGGATGGTGGCTTTTTTGGGCGCCTCAACTGCCTATATAGAGGCGACACTGGCACAAATTTACAAAGAAAAAGACAGCAATGGCGAGTACCGTGGTGGTCCGGCTTACTATATAGAAAAGGCTATGGGACAGCAGTGGTACGCTTGGCTATTTGCCGTTGCGACGATCATTGCCATGGGTTTTTGTCTGCCTGGCATTCAGGCAAATGCGATCGTCGAGGCGATGGGCAACGCTTGGCAGTTGCCGGCCGTTTACACCTCAGTGTTTATTGCCGTAGGTATTGGCGCAATTATTTTTGGTGGAGTCAAACGGATCGCACGCTTTGCCCAGATAGTCGTACCGGTGATGGCGGCGGGTTATATTGCCATTGCCTTTGTGGTGATGGGCGCTCATATCGAGCAGTTTCCGGCGGTGGTCAAGCTAATCGTTAACAGTGCCTTCGGTATCGATGCCGGTTTTGGCGCGATCATCGGCCTTGCCGTGCAATGGGGTGTTAAACGCGGTGTTTACTCGAACGAGGCGGGGCAGGGTAGTTCTCCGCATGCGTCTGCCGCGGCCGAAGTCTCGCATCCGGCTAGGCAGGGACTGGTGCAGGCCTTCTCGGTGTATGTCGATACCTTGCTCATATGCACTGCGACGGCCTTTATGATTTTGATGACCGGTTTGTACAACGTCAATGGTGCTGATGGCGTAATGCTCTATGAGGGGTTGTTGGGCTTTGAAGCGGGACCGGCTTATGTGCAGAGCGCCTTCGATACTGTGCTACCAGGGTTTGGCAGCGGCATACTGGCGATCGCACTGCTATGTTTTGCGTTCACCACTATTGTTGCCTATTATTATATTGCCGAAACTAATGTCGTATATATCAACCGCAAGGTTCACCGCCCTTGGTTGGTGGTGGGTTTAAAGGCATTGGTACTGACCTCGGTCATGTACGGCGGTTTGAACAGTGCCGATGTCGCTTGGGCCCTGGGTGATTTGGGTGTAGGGATGATGGCCTGGCTGAACATAATCGCAATTTTGATTCTGCAGAAGCCAGCGCTTATAGCTTTACATGATTACGAGGTACAACTCAAGGCAGCTAAGCTAGACGGCAAGGTGTCGGTTGATCCAACCTTTGATCCTGCTAAACTCGGTATTCAACGCGCTGATTTTTGGCTAGACAAAAATCCGCAAGCCGCAGTGGCGACACCGGATGAGTCATAACTGGTTGCTGAAGACGTGCGGCAACGCTGCCACAGTGATCCTCTAATCGCCGCTGTGTAGGATTGCCTATAAAGCGCGGGAATCCAAGAACTCGCGCATTTTTGCCAGCGCCTCGGGCATATTTTTGCGCCCGAAGCCGATGCGAAAATAATTGCCAGTATAGTCATATACGCTGTTTGGTAGTACCACTATACCCTTGTCTTGCAACAGCCCCTCGGCAAAGTCATAGGCCGATTCCGAGCTGTTTAATTTTACAAAGCCAGTGCAACCACCCCTGGGTCGAACCCATTCGAGTAAATCTCGATAGTCATTGAAAAAATTGTCTAGCAAGACAATGTTATCGCCCATGATTGCCAGGTTGCGGTCGAGAATCTGGCGTTTATTGCGCAGCGCAATCAGCGACAGAATCTCCGATGGCGCGCTATTGCAAATCGACAGGTAGTGTTTAACGTTACTCATTGCGAGCAGCATGTCGCGATTCTGACAGGCGATCCAACCGACGCGCAATCCGGGTAGGCCAAATGCTTTGGACATTACACCGAGGCTGAGGCCCTTTTCGTATAGGCTGGCGATGCTTGGAAGATGGTCCTTTTCATCGATTTCTAGATATCTGTAGACCTCGTCGGAAAATAGCCAAAGATTGTGCTTGCGGGCTATTTCGACCAGTTGCGCTTGCTGTTCGTGACTGAGCATGGCGCCGGTCGGATTGTGGGGATAATTAATTAGTAATAATTTGCTATTCGGTTGGATCGCCGCTGCGACTTGATCGAGGTCTAACTGCCACTGTTGTTCATGGCCGAGCTCGATCTTGGTGACATCACACAGCGATGTCGGTATAGATTCTAGCGACTGATAGCAGGGTGTAACGACAATTGCATGATCGCGTGCATCGAGCAATGCGTGACACGCGCAATAGATACCCTCCTCGGCACCGGCAAACGACAATATATCATGGGCGCCGAATTTTTCGCCATATAACTCGGCTATCTGATCCAGCAGCAAGGGCATACCATAGGGTTCGGTGTAGCTGAGCGCCAGCCGATTCCATAGGTCTCGACACTGGTCGTCGGCCATATCTATAATTTGTTGCATGGTATGGGTCTCAAGATCCGATGCACACAGCATATAGGGTGCTCTAAATTCCCTTATAGATAAGTAATCTTCAAGTTTAAACAGTGCTAACTTTGACATGCCACCCTCGATGCAAGTTTTTTGACTCCCCGTCTGCAATTATATTAGGGACGCAAGCAAAATTGCCAGAGAGAAGTGCAAACGAGCCGTCTACGAAGCAAAAAAAGGATTTTAAGAGACCCATGCTGCGGGTAAATGTAGCTCTGCCCATCAAACAATTTAGCTGCGCAAATGCAGTGCTTTTTGGTGCTCGGTAAACATATCTCATCGCTTGGGGTTGCACTACTATGGTGACATGTATTTGCGGCATTCCCTGATTGGCCGAGGTTAAAATAGACAGGCAAACGTTAATGAGTCTTTAAAGCAAGAGCATCTTGTCGGTAGCGGCGATTAATTGCGCTTTGGTTTCGGGTTCGGTAGAGGCGTGTCCGGCGGTCTCGCTGATGATCAACTTCGACAGCGGCAATTCTTGATGGAGCAACCAAGCTTGATCAAACGGGCACACTACATCGTAGCGTCCATGAACTATGCTACAGGGGATATGGACGATTTTGTGACAATTTTCAAGAATTTGATTGGCCTCTAAAAAGCACTTGTTGGCCATGAAGTGCGCCTCATGCCGGGCGAGTGTCCAATGCGCCTGATCGTCGGTATTAGCTGTCACATAGGCGTCGTTGGGGCGCAGTGTCGAGCAGCGTATTTCCCAGATACTCCAGGCATGAGCCGCCGCAAGCGCGGCTTTTTTATCCTCCCCGAGCATCAGGCGATAGGCGCCAGGGATGATGTCGTTGTGCACTTCTGGCGGCAGTGCCTGCAAAAAATCGGCATAGTAGTCTGGAAAGATACGCCTTGCACCTCCACCATTAAACGTCCAATCGTTGTCTTCTGGGCGGGCTAAAAAAATTCCCCTAAGCACCATGCTTAGAACATCTTGCGGATGGCTCTGGGCATACAGGAGTGCCAATGTGGCGCCCCACGAACCGCCAAAAATATGCCAGCGATCTATGTTTAGATGCATGCGAACACGGTTTAGATCGGCGACTAAGCATTGACTATTATTATTTTCCAAATTACCGTGTGGCAGCGAACGTCCGCAGCCGCGTTGATCAAACAAAATGATTCGGTAGCGCTGCGGATCAAA